>JBBILC010000142.1:0-12473 GCA_037445115.1 Coleofasciculaceae cyanobacterium bin_20 | reverse complement strand
TTGTTCAGCGTTCATAGTAAACCTGCGATCGAGTAGACTTTAAAACCAGTACAACTATCACGTTAGCGAGTAATGGCTACCGTTTAGCATCGCCCCAAATCATAGCAACCCTATTGCTAGCTGATTGTCTTTCACGTTAAATTTTTTAAGATTTAATCTCAGAGCTATTTCTATACAAATTAGCTAGTTAATCACTAAATTGGCATTAGTTAGTCTATTTCGTATCAATTTAAAATAGAAACTTCATCATGATGACTTCATGAGTGGGATGGATTCGTGAGGGTGGCCACCACTCACACCTTACGGCTCCCCCCGTGGGTGGAACGCAGGTTGCGATCAGCGTGGGGGTTACCAGGGATTCACCGCCGATCGTTCCTGGCCCCTTTGCAGTTTGGGGCCAGTAAGGTACAACATGGGGAGCCTTGCGCTCAGACCCTGCCCCTGTGGGGAAAGGGAACCGGGAGGGTCGCAGGGATTTTATCCGTGAGTCGAGGACTTTACAATGGCGAGTCCAAGCGTTCGTAGCAGGGTTGCCCATACCAAACGTTCTGGTAAGCGGTTGCGTCCCAAAGCCTTACCCGTCAGTTGGCGGCGATTGAGTGCTTGGACGATCGAGATGGCGCTGATTGGGGTCAGTATGGCCCTCCCCTGGGAACTGGGCCAACAAGCCAACCAGCGTTTTCGGGGTACACCCGTCCCCCTGAACCCGGTATTAGTCACCGCCCAAGAGTCGATCGCCCAAACCCTGGCGATCCCCCGCCGTCAGCCCGATCGCCTGGTTGCTCCCCTCACAAATCTGTTTTGGTCCAGCGCCCTCCTCTTACCCGTGCTGGTGGTGGGTTGGCAACTGTATGCCCTCGCGAAAACGGGGCAAACCCCGGCTAAACGCTGGTTGGGGCTTCAGGTGGTTGATGCCGCCGGGAGTCCCCCTGGCATGGCCCGATCGCTACTCCGGGAAGTGGGCGGACGCTGGGGCGTTCCCGTGGGCATGGCCTACCTGGTGTGGCGCTACACGGGGGCGTTCCCCGACCTACGCATTTTGATCATGCTGGTGGGGGCGTTAATGACGGTAGCTGGCAGTGTCGCCTTGAGCGATCGCCACCGTCGGACCTGGCACGATCGGCTGGCAGGCACCTATGTGCTAACGGCCAGTTCCGGGCAGCGACGCCATGCCCCCACCGGCCCGGCGATTCCCTGGCAGTGGTCTGATCCCGTGGCCAATTATCGATCGGTGACCGTTAACAGTGGCTCCAACGAGCAGGGTCCGGCAGCAGCCATTCCCAACTGGCGTGACATCCAGGAGCAGGCCGCCATCACCTCGATCATCCTGGCTCCGGAAAGGCCGCACCGCCAGGGACTTTGGGCATGGATGCGGCACCATCCCGGCCTCACCCTGTTGATTGTCCTGCTCTCCAGCCTGACGGCGGTGCTGGGGACGGTGGTGGGTACCCAGTTTTATATTCAGGGTCAAACCAACCAGCGGGAACTTCAGAACCAGGGCAATGAGGTCTTTCTCACGTTGGTGCGTCTGCTCAGCCCCAATTCGGATGCCGGGACTGATGAACGGCAGGAGGCGATCTTGGCCCTAGGTGCCCTTAATGCTGGGGGCCAGGTGCGTGAGCCACGGGCTGTCCCCCTACTGGTTGATCTGCTCAGCCAGGAAACCCAGGTGCCTTTAATGGAAACCCTGCACCAAGCCCTCGTCAGCACGGGTCCCCCAGCTTTGCCCTATCTGCACCGCCTGAACCGCACCCTGCGCAGTGACCTGAGTTCCCTCCGGTTCGCGGCGGCAAAAGAAGCCCAAACCTTGACCTTGGATCGGCTACAGGCGACCCAGCGGGCGATCGCCAAAATCCTGATTCTCTATAGCGGTCAAATTCATAACCTCGACCTCAGTCAGGTTCACCTCAGCCGAACAACTTCGCCGACAGCCCAGTTCACCCTCAATCTCGACAAGGTAGACCTGGCGGGGATACAACTGCGGGGGGCGGCGCTGGTGGGGGCCAGCCTCC
The DNA here is from genome assembly GCA_037445115.1 of Coleofasciculaceae cyanobacterium bin_20. GTDB lineage: Bacteria > Cyanobacteriota > Cyanobacteriia > B231 > B231 > Trichothermofontia. The sequence continues at coordinate 10,461 of JBBILC010000142.1, read as the reverse complement.
GGGGTAGCCGCTTCTATGGACTAGGGGCTGATCAGCGCTGGGGTACGTTTGATGACTGGATCGCCGATCTGAGTGGGGCGGATCTCAAGGAAGCCGATCTGGCGGGCGCGTTCCTCAGTCAGGCCCTCCTCAAGCGGACCAGCTTCATTCGTGCCAATTTACAAAAGGTCGATCTCAGTGGGGCACACTTGACCGGGGCCAACCTCAGTAGCGCTGACCTGAACCGGGCTAACCTGGAACGGGCACTGCTCGACCAAGCCAGCTTCACGGGGGCGGATCTCGGTAATACAAACCTGACCCAGGCCAACCTCCAGGGTGCCCAGATGAGCCAGGTAAAAGCCCTGGGTGCCCAATTGCCCCAGGCCAATTTAACCGCCTCGGAATGGCAGGGGGCGGATCTCTCTGGGGCCAACCTCCAGCGGGCCAATCTCCAGCAGGCCAATCTCAGTGCGGCCCGATTAGCCGGAGCCGATCTCCAGGGTGCCCAGCTTCAGTTGGCTCGGTTACACCACACCGACCTCAGCTTGGCCGACCTGCGGGGGGCGAACCTAGATGATGCCGATTTCTATCGGGTGATCTTTACCCAGCCGACTTCGGCCACCAGCAATGAGTTTGTGCGTCCGGCAAGTGATGCCAGCCTATCGACGATCGTCCAGGGGGTGAACTTTGCCAAGGTGCGTAACCTCAACCAAACCCAAATTGATTACATTTGTCAACACGGGGGCATTCATCCCCAATGTTGGGCACCCACTGCCCAGTAGGCGGGCTATTGACCGGTTCAGAGGATGGGGCAAAATGGCCAACATTTGCTAAGGTAAACCAGTCATTAGGGAACACGGTGATTCGTTAGGTTGTTCGCCCAGGTTCATCCCCCTAATGAATTCCCAGTTGTAGTGATGTTTCGATGTGAAGAAGGAGCAGCAAATGCGATATCTCTACCATGTTGGTTTTGGTCTGAGCGCGATCGCTGGGGCCAGTCTGGCTGCGATCGTCAGTCTCCCCGTGAGTAGCTCCCCGGTCCACGCCCAGGCCGCCTATGGCAGCTACGTTGGGATTGGATTTTCCGGTGGTCTGACGGAAGGAGACACGAATGGGGGGGCTGATAGTGAAGATCGCAAGAGTGCTGCCGTCTTTAGCACCCGGTACAAGATTCTAGAGGTCCCGATCTCCCTGCGTACCCAAACACTCCTGTTTAACCCAACGACCGCTTTTGTGCCAACGGTATCCTACGATTTCCCCCTCAGTTGGCAGAGTGATGCCTATATTGGCGTGGGCTATTCCTTCTCCAAGGGTGAATCCCCTTCCCCCGTGGGCAACAAAAATGCCTTTGCGATCCAACCCGGCATTGACTTCGCGCTGCCTGACTCGAATTTAGTCCTATTTGGCAATGCCATTATTGCCTTTGATGCCTATCGCGAAGCCGGGGGGGCTGCCGTTTCCCTGCAAGGAGGGGTAGGCTTGAACTTCCGATGATGAGTTCCTCGTGAGGGTCAAAGTCGGTGATCAGGGCATTGTTGGCAATACCTGCCCGGTGTCGTAACGTTTGCAGCTTTGGAATACCCGTCAGCGCCCGATCGGACTAAAATACCCCCGTGAACAGCGATCATCGCGATCGGCGTTAACGGTTGGTTGACGGTTTTCGGATAGCTACCATGCTCCGCATGGGGCTTGTTTGCCTGGTTGTATGAAGTTTTGCTGCAATCATACGACTTTTGCAACGGCCTTCCCAGGCAGGGGTCACACGGTGGTACGATCGGAATTCAACGCAATCCCGACCGAGTTACCGGGGAAAAGTCCACAATGGTCAATGTCTCTGCACCACCGGCCCAAAAGCCATCCAAAGTTGAAGGTCTGAAGGAACGTAGTCAGCATCTACGGGAACCTGTCGCCACCGAGCTGTTGCAGGATACCACCCACTTTAGCGAGGATGGGGTGCAAATCCTCAAGTTCCACGGTTCTTACCAGCAGGACAATCGCGATAATCGGGTGAAGGGGCACGAGAAAGATTATCAGTTTATGCTGCGTACCCGCAGCCCTGGTGGCCTGATTCCGCCCCAGTTGTTCCTCACCCTCGATCGTCTCTGTGACGAATATGGCAACCATACCCTGCGGGTGACTGATCGCCAGGGGTTCCAGATCCACGGCATTCTGAAGCAAAACCTCAAGACGGTGGTGGCGGCGATCGTGCGCAATCTGGGTTCTACCCTGGGGGCCTGTGGCGACCTCAACCGCAACGTCATGGCTCCGCCCGCGCCCTATAAAAATCGCCCAGCGTACCAACACGCCTGGGATTATGCCAACCGGGTGGCGGATCTTCTGACTCCGCAAACGGGAGCCTACTACGAAATTTGGCTGGATGGCGAAAAAGTCCTCAGTGGCGAAGAGCATCCGGAGGTAAAACTGGCCCGCCAGCGTAACCTCAATGGCACCCTCTTGGCCGATCGGGAAGAGCCGATCTACGGCACCCAGTACATGCCGCGCAAGTTCAAATGTGCCGTGACGGTGCCGGGGGATAATTCGGTGGACCTCTACACCCAGGATTTGGGGTTGGTGGTCTTTTGCAACGATCAGGGTGAAGTGGAAGGCTTTAATGTGTTGGCCGGGGGGGGGCTGGGGCGGACCCACAATAAAGAAGAAACCTTTGCCCGCTTGGCCGATCCCCTTGGCTATGTCGATCGCGCCGATATCTACGACCTGGTGAAGGCGATCGTGGCCACCCAACGGGACTATGGCGATCGCAGCCAACGCCGCCATGCCCGCCTCAAGTACCTGATCCACGACTGGGGGGTCGATCGCTTCCGGCAAACCGTCGAACGCTACCTGGGCAAGCCGCTGCAACCGTTCCGGACCCTGCCTCCCTTCCAGTATTTGGACTTTTTAGGGTGGCATGACCAAGGCGATGGGAAACGCTTTGTGGGGATTTCGATCAATAACGGTCGCGTTAAGGATGACGACACCTGGCAATTGCGCACGGCACTCCGCCAAATTGTTGAGCAGTTCCAGCTACCGATGCGGCTCACCCCCCACCAAAACCTGATCTTGACCGATATCGATCCAGCGATCGAACCCAAGGTGCGGGATATCTTGGAGCGCTGTGGCGTCCAGCCGGAAACGACGATCGATCCCCTAGTGCGATCAGCAATGGCTTGTCCCTCGCTGCCTACCTGCGGTCTGGCGATCGCCGAAGCCGAACGGGTTATCCCCAGCGTGGTCGGTCGAGTGCGGACTCTGCTTGATCGCATGGATCTCAGTCAGGAATCCTTTGTGATTCGCATGACTGGGTGTCCGAATGGCTGCGCCCGTCCCTACGTGGCCGAACTGGGCCTAGTGGGCAGCGCCCCTGATGCCTATCAAGTCTGGTTGGGCGGGGCAGCGAATCAAACCCGATTGGCTGAACCCTACCTGGATCGGCTACCGATCGCAGACCTAGAGGCCGAGTTAACCCCCATCCTGACCTACTTTAAGCAGTCGCGCCAGCCCGGTGAAGGCTTTGGTGACTTTTGCCACCGAGTGGGTTTGGAGGCGATTCGTCAATTCCGAGCAACCTTTATGACCCTAGACACCTCCCTGGAAATTCACGAAAGTAATGGCCATATCGCCACGGCGGGGGCTGATATCCCAAAACCCCCCGCGAAAAAACGCCTGCGGCGGCGAGTCGATGTGGCCGATCCCATCTATCAACGTCTGAAAACGGCAGCCGAACAACGGGGAGTGTCGATCGTAGAATTGGCAACAGAAGCGATTAATGCCTACCTAGGCCCTGAAGCTTGACCGAGGTAGGACCGTGCGCTTTGACCTGGTAACCCTGTTCCCAGAATTTTTTGATTCGCCCTTACGATCTGGGTTACTGGGGAAGGCCCTAGAGAAGGGGATTGCCACGGTCCACCTCACCAATCCCCGTGACTTCACCACGGACAAGCACCACCGGGTCGATGATGAACCCTATGGGGGTGGGGTGGGGATGCTCATGAAACCGGAACCCCTGTTTGCGGCAGTTGAATCCCTGCCAGTCCTGCCCCGCCGGGAGGTTATCCTAATGACCCCGCAGGGGGAACCCCTGCGCCAACCGGTCCTCCAGCAGCTTGCCGCTGACTACGACCAGTTAGTGGTCCTGTGCGGGCACTATGAAGGCGTCGATGAGCGGGTCCTGCATTTGGTGACGCGGGAGATCTCGTTGGGGGATTTTGTGTTGACCTGTGGGGAGATTCCGGCCCTGGCCCTACTCAATGGGGTGATTCGGCTGCGGCCAGGAACCGTGGGGAAGGCAGCTTCGCTCAAGGCCGAAAGCTTTGAAGATGGGCTGTTGGACTATCCCCAGTACACCCGTCCGGCGGTGTTTCGAGGCTGGCCAGTGCCGGAGGTGTTGCGATCGGGCAATCACTCAGCGATCGCCGCTTGGCGACACCAGCAGCAAATCCAGCGAACCCAGACCCGCCGCCCGGACCTCTATGCCCGCTGGTTGCAACAACACCGTTTGGGGAGTGAGGAGTGAGGGACTCGTATTGCTATCTCCTCTTCTCTCTTCTCTCTTCTCTCTTCTCAGTTCTAAGGAACCGGACGCAGGCGGGTTAATTTGAGCTTAAAGGGACCGCCCGCCGCCTCGCCAAAGGCCCGAACCCGCACAATGTATCTGCCCGTTTTTGTAATTCGGGTGAACAGAAGGGAATTAGTTGTCCCATCTGGGCCATCATCGTTTTCGCCCACGGTGGTGCCATCCGCTGCTAGGAGGGTGACGATCGTATCAAAACTATCGGAAGACAGGTCGATCGCGAGCTGATCACCCGCCTGTAGATTTACGACATAATCCCGCGCAAAGCCACCCTGCCCCGTCGGAATATCCTGGGCAGAGAGCGTGTCGGTGACCTCATTATTGGCAGGCATGGGGATAGGGTTATACAACCGGGATTGGGCCGGAGCCGCCAGACTGGTCACCCCAACAAGAAGAAGGCTTCCGGGTAAACACGCCAAGGCTCTGAACCAACGACCACGAGACTTAACCGACAAATAGCTGCTGAAATCCATAGGTTTCGGTGACATCATGCAGAGTAGCTCGCTCCAGCATGGCTTAATTTTAGGCACACAGCAAGGGAGATGCCCTTTTATACAAGAGGCCGTGACGCCGTTCCGGGTGTCTGAGCCGTCGCTTTTGGGTTGGGACAGTGCAACGACTCCCAACCCAAATTACAGCACTTCCATACTTGGTGAGGTACAGACAAGACTTGGTGAGGTACAGACAAGACTTGGTGAGGTACAGACAAGGGGCTTAAGCCCCTTGTTCACAAGACTTGACAGTACTTCATTAGAGAGGGAAGGGCTGTAATCGAGGTGCTCTAAAATAAAAAGCCCTAGCTATTACACTAGAGCTTCAATGTTACTATTCAAAAATGAAAAACTTAGTCGCGGTTAGGATCGACTAAATCCCCTTAATAACTGCGCGAGAAACTGTTGTTCCGACGCCCACCGCCAAAAGAACCGCCGCCACTCCGGTTTTCACGGGGCTTAGCCTTGTTGACCTTGAGATCACGGCCCATCCACTCGGCCCCATCCAGAGCTTCGATCGCGGCTTCTTCTTCCGCATCGGTACCCATTTCTACGAAGCCAAAGCCCCGCATCCGACCCGTTTCCCGATCGGTGGGCAGTTGCACCCGCTTAACAGAGCCGTATTCTGCAAACACAGAACTCAGATCTGCTTCCGTAACCTGATAGGAAAGATTACCTACATAAATCGACATAACTTGTCTCCAAAACCAGGAAAAACGCAGAGAGTGAAATTTCGGAGAGAAGCTTGTCAGTGAAAAAACGATGAGAACCCGTTCGTACTAGAAACAACTGCTGCAACCGATATTTACCTCGTCTCCGGGATTATAGCATCTCCAGAAAGTTAGAGGCAACCGTTCTAGCCGAAGAAGGTCATGAGGTGCAGAGCGATCGAGGCGTACCCATGAGAAAATGGTATTTTTGAACTGAAAGACAATGGCCAAATCACGTAAGCTAGAGGAGCTGACGAGCGCCCTTAAGCAAATTCGGGATGATCCAACCACGACGGACGGTCAAACGGTTCTGCGCCGGGTTTTGCACAGTAAACAGGGCGTTGCGATCGCCCAAGCCGCCAGGTTAGTGGGGCAACTTGAGTTACAAGATCGGGTGCCGGATTTGGTGATCGCCTTCGAGCAGCTCCTGCAAAAGCCCCAAACCACCGATCCGGGCTGCGTGGGGAAACAAGCGATCGCCGAAACCCTTTACCGTCTGGACTATCGTGACGCGGCCCTTTTCCTCACGGGCATTCACCATATTCAACCAGAGCCAGTCTGGGGCGGCCAGACTGACACAGCCCCCAAACTGCGGGGGACTTGCGCCCTGGGCCTCGTCCGCATGAACTATCCCGCTGTGATGATCGAGTTAGCGGATCTCCTAGCCGATCCGGAGCCGGAAGCTCGTGTGGGGGCTGCCCGCGCGATCGCCTATAGCGGCACTGATCAGGGGGTACCGCTCCTTCGTTTACGGATCAAACTGGGGGATACCCCCCCCCTATTATCAGAGTACTTCGTGGCTCTCCTCAAACTAGCCCCAAGCAGTTCATTGTCGCTGGTCCAGGATTACCTCTATGCCCGCGATCGTCTGGGCTTGGGGGAAGCAACCGAAATCGCTGAGGCTGTTGCCCTGGCCCTTAGTGAATCCGACCATCCGGAAGCTTTTTCCCTGCTACGGGATTGGTGGCAACATGTGCGTGATCCTGGATTACGCAAAACCGCCCTGTTGACGATCGCTACCCTCCGAAGTGATGCCGCCCTCGAATTTTTACTTAACTTGATAACGGCGGCGGCCCGCCCAGACGCCCAGGATGCCCTCAAAGCCTTAAGCATTTACCGCCAGGACCCCATCCTCTGGTCCCAGGTGCAACAACGGGTCAAGGAACGCCCAGAACTGGAGCGATAAGCATTCTTGGGAAAATTCTCAAGACAATTGAATCAGTTAGACTGTTAGCCGGACCCGATCGTATTCGCTTTAATTGCCCCGCCTGACCCATGACTGCCCCTACCCTTCGTTACGCCTACTTCCCTGGTTGTGTTGCCCAAGGTGCTTGCCGCGAGCTATACCAGTCTACCCAAGCCCTTGCCCAGGCCCTTCAGATTGACTTGGTGGAACTCAAGCAAGCCGCCTGCTGTGGTTCTGGCACCTTCAAGGAGGAATCCAGTTTGCTGGAGGATACGGTCAATGCTCGCAATATTGCCCTTGCCGAAGCCCTGAACCTACCCCTCTTGACCCATTGCAGTACGTGCCAGGGGGTGATCGGCCACGTGGATGAACGGCTCAAGCGTTTCCAGCAAAGCGACCCCGACTATATCGAACAGGTCAACGGCTTTTTGCGGCAAGAGGGCTGTTCTCCCTATCGGGGCAGTACGGAGGTGAAACACCTGCTCTGGGCCTTAGTGGGTGACTATGGCATCGAAGCACTGGCCCAGCGGGTTACCCGGCAATTATCGGGTCTGAAGTGTGCCTCCTTTTATGGCTGCTATCTACTGCGAGCACAGGATCAGATCCCCTATGATGATCCCCTGCAACCGGAGTCGATGGAGCAAGTCTTCCGTGCCCTAGGGGCCACGCCCGTTTACTATCGTGGGCGCACCCAATGTTGTGGCTGGCCAATTTCCAGCTATGCCACCCCAGAGTCGTTTAAGCTGGCGGCCCAACCGATTCAAGCCGCGATCGCCGCTGGGGCCGATTGTCTGGTCACACCCTGCCCCCTCTGCCACCTCCAACTGGACTCGCGCCAGCCGGAAATTGAGGCCGCGATCGGGCAAAAACTTGGCCTACCCGTCCTGCACCTCCCCCAATTGGTATGTCTAGCCCTGGGCCTGGAACCCACCCAAATCGGGCTAGACCACCATGTGGTGTCTACCCGGCCAGTCTGGGAGAAACTGCCAGTGGGATAGGCGCTTGGCTGGCCAGGCAGCACAATGTCAATTTTTATAAACTGCAATCGTCCCCCGGCAGAAAGGGTCAAGCCCTGCGATAGAGTGTAAACTTGTGGTTTACATTACGATTTCTCGGCATTCTCGGCAAGCATTTTGCCTTGAGCCGATTTCGCCTTGAGCCGATTTCGCCCTTTATCATTACTGTCACTCGTTTAAGAAGAAAGCATGTCTACTGTTGCCAGTCCCGCCCGTACTGTCCGCATTGGTTCACGGAAAAGTCAGTTAGCGTTGATCCAAACCTACTGGGTAAAAGATCAACTGCAAACCCATTTCCCAGAGCGACAGTTTGAGGTGCAGGAAGTCAGCACCAAGGGCGATAAGATTCTGGATGTGGCCCTCTCGAAAATCGGCGATAAGGGACTGTTCACCAAGGAACTAGAACAGGGTATTTTAGACGGCGAAACGGATTTTGCGGTTCACTCCTTGAAGGATGTCCAAACCAAGTTGGCAGAGGGGTTAATCTTGGGGTGCATCACGGAACGGGAAGATCCCTCAGATGCGCTGGTGGTCCATGCGAAGTATCAGCATCATCGCCTGGAAACCCTGCCCGATGGCTCTGTGGTTGGGACCTCGTCTCTGCGTCGTTTGGCCCAATTGCGGCACCATTTCCCCAAATTAACCTTTAAGGACATTCGGGGCAATTTAAACACGCGTCTGGCCAAATTGGATGCGGGCGAGTACGATGCCCTGATCCTGGCCACCTCTGGGATGAAACGTATGGGTTGGCACGATCGTATCCACCAAACCCTGCCTCCGGAAATTTCGCTCCACGCGGTGGGTCAGGGTGCCCTGGGGATTGAATGTCGGGCCAATGATCCTGATATTCTCGGCCTACTGCAGGTGATTGAGCATCTGCCCACTACCCACGCCTGTCTGGCGGAGCGGGCCTTCCTGCGGGAGTTGGAAGGGGGATGTCAAGTCCCGATCGGGGTTTACACCAGCCTCAATGGTACCGCTCTCACCCTGACGGGCCTGGTTGCCAGCATCGACGGTCAACGATTGGTGAAGGACAGTGTCACCGGAACTGCCACGGATGCGGAAGCGATCGGAATTGAACTCGGTCAACGCCTGCGCCACCAGGGTGCCCAGGCGATTTTAGATGAGATTATCGCCCAGACACGCACCGAAGCGTAGTCCTCTGTCAAGGTTTTCACCTCAATTTCGCTAGGTGGCAAATTAGGTGGCAACTCCGGCGGTCACCGCCCCTGCCGCCTCCAGGTTGAAGGCCCGATGGATTGCTTGCAATGCCTTTGCGCCCTCATCCTGGGCCACCACGCAACTCACCTTGATCTCTGAAGTTGTGATCATCTGAATATTGATCTGCTCAGCCGCTAGGGCACGGAACATACACGCCGCCACCCCAGGCCGCCCGACCATTCCGGCACCCACCGCACTCACCTTGGCGATCGCCGTGTTCACAACCACCGCCTGGAAGCCCAACTCGGAGGCAACCGCCTGCAAACAGGCTTGGGCTTGGGCGGCATCGGCCTGCGCCACCGTAAAGGCAATATCACGGGTGGTCACCCCCTCAATCACACGGCACCGCTGGGACTGGATGATCATATCTACACTGATCTGATGGGCTGCCAGAAGTTGGAAGACCTTAGCCGCCATTCCAGGCCGATCGGGAATGGCGCGAATCGCCAGTTGGGCTTGGTTAAGATCCAACGCGACCCCGCGTACCGGTGGCATATCGGTTGGTTGAGCAGGAGGTTGCGCCGTGGGTTGGCTGGGCACCTCAAAGGCTTCACAGAGAACCGCCACGGCCCGATCGCAATCCGTCGCCGCCACCACACAACTGACCTTAACTTCCGATGTGGAAATCATCTGAATATTAATCCCGGCTGCCGCCAGGGTGGCGAACATTTGGGCCGCAATTCCCGGACGCCCGATCATGCCTGCACCCGCAATACTCACCTTAGCGATCGCGCGATCGATCATGACATCACAGGACTGCTCGCCCGTCGTGACGCCGCCTAAGGCTGGCACCAAGGCCGCTGCCACCGCTTCAGCCCGCAACAACGACGCCTGGATCACCGTAAAAGCGATATCGTTGGTATTGCCCTCATGGATTGACTGGATAATCAAATCCACATCCAAATTCTGACAGGCGATTTCTCCAAACAGCCGCGCCGCCACGCCGGGCCGATCCGGTACCCGCAGTAAAGCAATGCGAGCCTGATCGCGATCGTACTCAACGCAATCCACCGGGTGGACAATTTCTAGCCCCTCAATCCGACGGGGTTGATAGGCCGGCGCCAACACCCGCGTACCGGGGTCATCGGTCCAGCTCGATCGCACCACCAGCGTCACGCCATAGTTACGGGCAATTTCTACCGCACGGGGATGCAAAACCTTGGCCCCCAGACTCGCCAATTCCAACATCTCGTCGCAGGTAATTTCCGTCATCAACCGCGCCTCAGAGACTAGGCGGGGATCGGTGGTCAGGATATGGAGGATTTCGGCAACGGCTTCCCCCGCAACC
>JBBILC010000141.1:0-12558 GCA_037445115.1 Coleofasciculaceae cyanobacterium bin_20 | reverse complement strand
GATTAGTGTGTCTATTTTTAGAAAATAAAATCTTAAGATTCAACACTTCTGGCCCGATAGGCTCAAAGCCGCCGGTTGTATCTCCGTATGCGCGATCGGCCACAATTTCAGTAACCCATCCCACCCGCCACTGATTAAAAAAGGCTTTTCTGTAGAGGCAGATGAACAGCTTGTAATGGGACTAAAACTGAGGGCAGAAACCGACCAGGAGTGGGCCGATAGGGTTTGCTGAAGGTGACCCTGCGCCACATCCCAGAGTTTAATCGTGCGATCGTCTCCCCCCGTTGCCAACGTTTGGCTATCGGGGCTAAAAGCAACGGCCAACACGCTATCGACATGATCGGTCAACGTTTTGTGGTGGGTGAGCCTGGGTTTACCCGCCTCGCCATGAACGCGCCACAGACAAACCCGGTGATCGCTGCCCCCACTGGCCAACCAAGCCCCATCCGGGCTAAAGGCGAGGGTATTGACGGCTAACCGATGCTGGGTCAGGGTTGCGACCAGTTCCCTCGTCTGAACCTGCCAAATCCGAATCGTTTTATCACGGCTACCACTGGCTAAAATGGGATATTGCGGATGAAAGGCGATCGCTTTTACGGCCTGGGTATGTCCTGCTAATTGGGTATGTTCAGCTAATGTTAAAGACGCTTGGAGCGTTTCTACTAACCATACGCGCACCCTGTTATCTTGACCGGCTGCGGCCAAACGTTTCCCATCTGCACTAAAGGCTACCGACAAAATGGGGGTCTCCAAAGAGAAATATTGGAGGGGCTGTCCTGTTTTTAGGTTCCAAAATCGCATCACTTTATCCTGCCCCCCACTCACGATTAATGGCTCCTCAGAACCCATCGCAACGGTATTGACTGCTACGGTATTGACTGCTGCCGTATGTCCACGGAGGATAGATTCACAAGGGCAGGAAAGGTTGATCGGCAATGCCTGAGATAAGGCACGATCGCGGGACTTCTGGCTACGAGCGTCCTTGGGATTGATCAGAGCAAATCCCGACATGGCCTGCATCACAGCATCTGCGGATGGGAATCGCTGGTCTAGGGCTGGGTGAATAAGGCGATCGAGCATTTGACCCAGTTCTGGGCTAACGGGCGTGGTCAAAAATTGTTGCCAAACCCACGTATTATGCCCACTATCTACCAAATCAAAGGGAGACAATCCCGTGAGCAGGTGAATACAGGTCACCCCCAAACTGTAGAGATCACTGGCAAAGACCGCCTTTCCCCGCGCCTGTTCGGGGGCAACGTATTCAGCACTGCCGATCGTGGTTCCCGTTTGTAACTGGGCGATCGGGGTAACCACCTTGGCAGAGCCAAAATCAACCAGGACCAGGGGGGCGTTATTGCCTAACTCGTTGGCTAACTCGTTTGCAACCGGGCGAATGATATTTTCGGGTTTAATATCGCGATGGATCACCTGGCGATCGTGGATAAACTTGAGGACGGGTAACAGGTCAGTCAATACTTGCCAAATTTGGGCTTCTGTGAACACCCCTTGGGTCGCGAGTTGCTCCGCTAAGGTAACCCCCGCAATATATTCTTGAACTAAATAAAGCTGTTCACCCGCCTGGAAAAAATCGAAAAAATCAGGAATTTGGGGATGCTGGCCTAATTCTGCCAAGCGTTGGGCTTCCTGGTGAAACAGGGTGCGTGCCCTGTCTTGGTGATTCGCACGGAGGGGCTGGGGTAAAAACTGCTTAATCACACAGGCGGACGGTTCGCGATCGGTGGCATTTGGAGCCGCGATCGCCAGCAAGGTGCGCCCAAATCCGCCCTGACCCAGTAACCTAATCGCTTGATAGCGATCCTGCAATTGCAATGCCCAGCCACACTGCTGACAGTGGGTAATTCCATCGGGATTCTGGGGCTGCGGACAGTCAGGATTAAAGCAATAGGACATCGATAGGATATTCGCAAACTATTCGCAAGACCTGCGATCGTCAAGGTTCACATAGGATTTGATCATCCCACTTTTCGCGCTAAGCCTAGCCTTACAAAAAAAGAGGAGTCAAAATGGGACAAGCATTCCGACTCCTAACGGTGTAGCATATCTCACCTATCTAAATCGACGCCTCCTCGCCATCAGGACGTAAAAGGGTCATCTCCTCGCCATCAGGACGTAAAGGGGTCATCGGGGGACGCAGTACCCGTAGTGACCGATCGCGGGGGCACAGGCGGGGGCGCAGGCAGTGGGGCCGGTGGCGGTACAGGTCGTGGGGCCGGTAGTGAGGCCGACTGTGGCGCAGCAGGAGGGGGCGGCGGCGATGCGACGCCATTGAAGGGTTGCTTGTCGGATGGCGACGGTAGCGGTGAGGGTAGCGGTGTCCCCCCATTACCCGGTGTTTTCCCCGCCTGGTTCCAAAGAATCATCGAGAGTAGGCCATCCACCAGACTGCCACTGCTACTACTGCCCACCAACACATCGGGAATCAGCCGCACCTGATGATCGCCAATAATCTGCATCAGTTGCATTGCGGTATAGCCCTTTTCACCGAGGGCCTGTACCCCAGCATGATAGCTTTCCGCCCTTGCCCGACCCGTAGCCCGAATGGATTCAGCATCGGCCACAGCCCGCAATTTGATCGATTCGGCTTGTCCTTCCGATTGTTTGATCTGGGCTTGGGCTTGCAATGCCGCGATTTTGACACTCTGTTCCGACTTCACCATCTCCTGTTGGATGTCGGCGAGGGCCGTTTCCCGCACCAACTGTTGTCGCTGGGTTTGGGCCTGTTGTTGCATTTCAAACGTCTTGCGCTGTTCTTCGGCAATCTTCCGCTCGGTCTGGGTTTTCATGAGTTCGGCGGGAGGTTGAATCTCACCAATCAGCGTGTCGATCGCTTGCACATCGTAGCTACGCAGGGCGGCTTTAATATATTCAGCCGCTTCCGCTTGCCGCTCACTCCGAGCACTCAAAAAGTCGAGCACCGTATAATCCTGGGCCGAGTTGCGGAAATAGTTACCGATCGTGGGTTCTAATACATGATCCACCAGATTTTGCATTGACCCCACACGGGAAATCACCTTAGGTGCATCTAACGCCCCAACATGGATAATCTGGGCAATTTCCAGATCAAAGGCAAACCCATCCCGCGATCGCACCTGCAAGGATTCCAGTTTTTGATCGTAATTATGGCGCTCGGTACGGGCAGACCAGTTCAGCACAATATTGGTCGTGGGCACCAATTCCACCTTCATCACCCGGATGTTAATCGGATGCTTACCGGGATAGAGCGGTTCCGTCCAAACGCCCTTATGCCCTGGCTCGACCAAATCGCCGTGGGTAAAGGACGCACCACTGACATCTTCATGGGCTTTCCCCACAAAGGAGATCACAACGCCCACATAGCCGATCGGAATTTCCGTCATCGGGACCTGCTCCACCTGCGCAAACCAGGGATTCAAGTTCCAGGAACCGGACAGCAGGATTTGCTCCTGTAACCCTCGGCGACCATTGGCCCGGATAAACTTTTCGCCATTCTGGAAATTGTTATGTCCCGGCACGGTTGGACCGGCAATTTCCCCGGCCTCGATCGGCTGGCCATCGAGGGTGGTGACAATGCCCACCTTATCGGACTGAACTGAATAGACCCGCAGTTTATCGGCACTCACCCCATGCTTTCCCGTGTTTCCAGAGGTGATTACCTGGAAAAGGGCTGTGTTAATGCGGTAGGTGCCTGCGGTGAGAAAGTCCAATTGCCGCCCCTTTTCACCGCCATTGGAGAGAAACTTGCGGGCATCTTGAAAGTTGTCACAGGGGACGACTTTCCCCAGAATCCGCTCCGGTGGAATCGCCACCCCATCATTCGCCACAATTAACGCGATCTCTCCTTGGGGTACCACAATCACGGGCTGCTTTTGCACCGTATATTGCCAGGGGAAATAGCCCCAATGCCAGCCAGGGACGAGGGTATCGGCCTGGATACCGGCTTCACCGTGTAGGGCAACCAAATGTCCGGGGGTAAGGCGCCCCCCCCACTTTTTGATGATAATCCCGACTTCCTGTTCACTAATAATCACCAGGCCGGTAATCGAAGAGAAGAAAATAGCTCCCCCGACAATGATGATGCCCGTGACAAAGAGTGGACCGAGAAAATCCCCAACCCCCATCTGGTAAATAACCGGGCTGGGGGCCGGTTGCGCCAGTTGGATCGGTTGGGTAGATGGGGTTGGCTGACCCGATCGCAGTGGCGTTTGGGGTTGGGTTGGGATCAAGGTTGGGGTAGGGTCTGGGGTTGCCAACGCTGAGGGCAGAGAAGCCGTTGCCGCGATCGCCCCGGTTGCCAGCATGGACACCGCTACAGATGCTAAACCACGAGCAGCCTTCCGCGATTGCCGTAGCGAAGTCAACCGGAAAGGACTCTGGATCAGTTTCATAAGGCGTTGCCTTACAAGTTATAGGATGTGCCCCCACTCTAGCATTGCTGGACTAGCCCTTTATTCAGATTTAAGATCACTGTAATCTGGACCAAAATCTGGGCCAAAACTGGATTAAAGCTGGATCAAATCTGGGCCAAGGAGGCGTCAAAGGAAGCAGTTTTTATGTCCAGCAGATGGGGGTGAAAGTCCAGCAGCAAGCCGGGATACAATGCTGATATAAAATATCCAATAATATTAAGGACCTCGCAATGGAACTTCACACCGTTGACCTCACCGTGCCAGAGGGAAGTAATCTCATCCTGGGCCAAAGCCATTTTATTAAAACTGTTGAAGATCTTTATGAAGTTTTGGTAGGGACTTCTTCCCAGGTTAAGTTTGGTTTAGCCTTTTGCGAGGCATCGGGTCCCTGTTTAATTCGCGCGGTGGGGAATGATGAGGGGTTGCAGGCAGCCGCGATCGCCAATGCCCAAGCGATCGGGGCCGGTCACAGCTTTATTATTCTGCTCAAGGATGCCTATCCCATCAACTTTCTCAATGGCATTAAACAGTGCCCAGAGGTTTGCTCTATCTACTGCGCAACGGCCAATCCCGTCCAGGTAATTATTGCTGAGACCAACCAAGGACGCGGCATTTTAGGTGTGATTGATGGAGCCTCACCGCAGGGTGTTGAGGCTCCCGCTGATATTGAATCCCGGCGATCGCTCCTCCGCCAAATTGGTTATAAACTCTAAAGCATCCGACGACAGGAATACCCAAAATTGTTGTAGGGGCGGGTTGCAGCAAAATCTGGACCACAGACCAGCCATCTCGATAAACCCGTCCATTTCTAAAAAATTAGGTTGCCCCAAAATCTGGACCGCAGACCAGCTATCTCGATAACAAAAGGGGGGATCACCCTGCAAGACTTGACGGTAAAGAAACAGCAAGGCACTCAGGGCGACTGTTTGCATGGAGGCGGCAACGGAGCGTTCAACAGCTAGATGCGCCAGGTAGGCCCAGATCTCATCTGCCCCCATGTCCTTAGGATGGCGTTTGCCGTGAAACAGGATGAAGTCGCGGATGTAGTAAACGTAGGACTTTTTGGTCTTTAAGCTGAAGTGCTTAAGGCGAATGGCTTGCCTGACCTGATCCAGCAGGCGGGGTGGCGGTGGCGGTGGCTGACTGTCCAGCACAAGGCAATGACGGATAACACCCTGAATCCGGGTGTTATCATTTAAAAGTGACGGATAACACCCCAATTTCCCCAACTTAAACGTCAAAAGTGACGGATAACACCCTGAAATCTCGGACTTAAAACATTAACTTTGATAAATAACACCCCAGAACCAGGTATTATCACGCGGATCTGCATGATAAGATCCTGATATCCGGGCTTATCCATCAGATCTGACGTTGAATACATAGTTATACCGCCTACCTGTTGAGTCACACCAGTTCATCAAGATCACTCGGTGCAGCTTGGTTGCTTAAAATAGTTGAAGCTCTTAGACAAAACACATCAAACACCATACGCTCTAGATAGAAATCGCTGATGAGTAGCAAAAAGCAAGCAGTATCAAGTCCGATTGCCACAGGCGGAAGCGGTACGTTTTTTGAGCAGCACGTTGGAGCACAGTTTCTTGCATTATTGCTTGTTAGAGGTATTCCCCCTATCTTAAAAGATTGCCAAGTCGAAGAAGTGCATTTTCAGACTGAGCATCTCGGCTGGCAGACTGACGATGTATTGGTTGTAGGCAATAAAGGTGGAGGCCAGTATCGCCATCTTGCTGCACAAGTAAAACGGAGTTTCACTATCAGCAGTGAAAACGATGCGTGTCAAAAGGCGTTTGCTGATTTTTGGCAAGATTTCAAGAATTCGGCCAACTTCTCCCCTGAGACTGATCGACTCGCTCTCATTACGCTTCAAGGAACCAACTTATTGCTGGACAAATTTGGCAGCTTATTAGACTTTGCACGGGCTTCTGTTGATGGTTCAGACTTCGAACGGCGGATTAAAATAGACGGTCTTCTTTCTAAAACCGCCCGGAAGCAAGCAGAAACCATCCAAAGTATTCTGGAGAAGAGTTTTGCGACAACTATTAATGCTGACGACTTCTGGCGCTTCTTGTGTGTTCTACATGTAATCAGCTTAGACCTCACTACAAAAACTGCTCAGCAAGAGGCGTGGACAAAAAACCTGCTTGCTTTCTGCTCAAGCGAACCTGATCCGTTTGCAGCAGCAGAATCTACTTGGAGCGATCTCCTTCAAATAGTTGGTGGGTCTGACGGAATGCCAGCGGCAGGCAGCTATAGACATAACAACCTACCAGAGGTTTTGCGTCAACGTCACTCTGCTTTAGCACCTCGATCTGGCGGACTTTTAAGACAACTTCTCGATCACAGTTTAGTAACACTGGATGGCATCAATACTACTATTGCTAGTCATATCAAAGTTCGGCGAGAGATTCTAGAGACTAAAATTCTTGATTCACTAGAAGCGACACAAGTCACTCTCATCAATGGACCAGCAGGTTATGGAAAGTCAGCAGTAGCAAAAAACGTAGTTGAGCAAATTAAAGAGAACTGTTTCTGTTTAGTCTTTCGAGCTGAAGAATTTGCCAGTAGCCATATAGACCAGTCTCTACAAGCGATTCAAGATTCATTGACAGCAAACAGATTGTTGAGTCTATTATCGGCTCAAGGGAGAAAGTTCATTCTCATCGAGAGTGTAGAGCGCTTACTTGAGTCGTCAGAGCGAAAAGCATTTATGGATCTCTTGCGGCTTGTAAGACAGGATCAAAATCTTCGTTTAATACTCACTTGCCGTGACTACTCCATAGATACGGTAAAAATATCTTTGCTAGAACAGGTCGCTCTCCAATATGAGCTGATCGATGTTCGTCCTTTTACAGATGAAGAGCTAGACCAAGTCGCGCAAGAAATTCCCCAGATTGCTGTAGCGGTTCAGAATCCAAACCTCAAAAAGCTGATTCGCTCACCATATTTTTTAGATATAGCTGCTCGGATTAATTGGTCGGAAGGACAGTTACCGGATAATGAAAAGGAATTTAGAGATAGGTGCTGGAGTGAGATAATCCGCTCTGATGTAGATGCTGCTGATGGTATGCCTCGTAAAAGAGAACAGGTATTCTTGCAGCTTTCTTTACAAAGGGCTAAAGAACTTCGTCCGTATGTTCGATGTGATAACTTTGACGCCAATGTGTTGGAAGCCTTACATAGGGATGGCTTGGTGGCGTTCTCCGAGGACAGCCAGTCACTAGCTGCTCCTGCACATGATGTTTTGGAGGACTGGGCGACTATACATTGGCTACATGGTCAATTTGTTATTAATGAAGGCGAAGCAGCAGGATTTGCAGAGGATATCGGGGGATATCCAGCCCTCCGGCGAGGTTATAGAAAGTGGCTTGGCGAGGCACTAAGGCTTGAGTTAGAGAGTGCAGATACCTTCATCTTATCTGCTTTCCAAGATGACACTCTTCCGGCCCATTTTCGGGACGACACAATCATATGCACACTTCTGTCTTCCTCCGCCAATGACTTTCTGCTTCGTAACGGAGCTGTACTTCTTGCACATGATGCAGAACTGTTGATCCGTGTTATTCATTTACTTCGCGTTGCCTGCAAAACTGCTCACGACTTGTTTCCTAATCAACGTGGGCTTACATCACAACTTCTTGTTCCCACAGGAACTGCTTGGTCTCCGGTACTAAAAATCGTCAGCGAAGAGTTAGAAAAATTGCTACCTGAGCACTTCGGAATAGTTCTGGGATTGGTAGAAGACTGGTCACAACAAGTTGCTTACTGGAAACCTCAGCCAGAAGGATATAAGGATGCTGGCAAAATCATTGCTCGGCTTCTTGATGATCTAAACGGCTATAACTCAAGGGATTTGAGAAAGCGAGCGCTGGAAATTTTTGCCAAAATACCAAACTCTGCTGCTGATACATTTAGAAACATCTTGCGTCGAGCCAAATCAGCAAATAACCACGATGACGTAGCTAAAGACTTTGCAGATCTACTTTTAACCGAAAGCAGCGGAACTTTTGCCTGTCGTGACTTCCCAGAAGAGATCATAGATCTTGCAATGTCTTACTTTTGTCTTACCGACGAAGATCTTCAGAGAATCCGGGAGCACGGGTATCGCCACCACTGGTCATTGAATATCGATTCACACTTCGGCATTCGGCAACACGTAGCACACAAATTCTCAGTTCCAGCAAGTGCTATTCGGGGACCATTCTGGGCTCTTTTGCGATCGCATCCCCGTATCGGTGTTGACTTTATCACTACTCTGATAAACCATGCTTGCTCTTGGTACGGCGAACAAAAGTGGCCATTTGATCCGCTGGAACCAGCATGGCAAGTCGAACTGAATATACCAGAGGAAAGCCAACCTATCTCACAGTGGGCTAACGGGCGTCTCTACGCTATATACCGAGGTACCTCTGTAGCTCCTTATGTTTTACAGTCTGCATTGATGGCGCTCGAACATTGGCTCCTCGAAATCGCTAAGCTTGAGGATGTAAATCTTGAGTCCTGGCTTCTTAAGTTGCTGCAAGACAGCAACAATGTCGCAGTGACAGCAGTTGTCGCCAGTGTTTGTATTGCACATCCAGACAAGTGTGGTCGTGCAGGACTCGCACTGCTTTCTACTCAAGATATTATCGACCTTGACCGTAGCCGAATGGTTCATGATCAAGCGAATAATTTCAGCATCGAAAAGCTCATGCCCTCCTTGCAGCCTATGGGTAAGGCTTATGACCATGAGCGAATTGAGTCGGGCGCTCTTCCCCATAGAAAGAGTAATCTCGAATCCCTTGCGATCAACCTTCAACTTGGGGATAGATGTGAGGAAGTGTGGCAAATCATTGATCAGCACCGGGCAAATTTGCCACCTCTGGAAGATCAATCAGAGGGAGACCTTGTCTGGAGGCTGGCGCTTCATCGTATGGATGTCCGAGGCTTCCAATTAGGCGAGGAAGTGACAGTCAACACAACACCATCGGGATCAGAAGAAGATACGCGACGCTACTTCTCTATAAGCTTGGGTGCAATAGAGCCGGATGTACAGGAAATAGTCGATAGCAATTCTGAACAGCAAGCTCAGCATACAAAAGTGCTCTCTCTTTGGCTTTGGGGACAAGCCGCCTGGGACAGAAATCTAGATAATGATTCACAGTCCTGGCAAGAAATGCTCTCTCTTGCCAAGCTCCATGATTCAGAAGCGCAAGATAGCAGAGAAGAAACGCAAAATCCTTTTGATTTAAGCCAAGGTGGATCGGGATTGCTAGCTTCAGTGTGCATAAGAGATTATTGGGATGAAATGAACAGCGATGATCGTTCTTGGTGTGTTGATAGGTTAATCGCAGAAGTTGAGAAGCACGACGGAAGTGATCACCATGCTGTTCTTGGAGGCAGCGGTGGCGGTTCTGCAGCTTATACCCTGCCGTGCGCTATACAAAAATTAGGCGTGGATAAGTCTGGTGACGTGCTGATTGCTGCAACAGCTACTGCCCTTACCCATTCGGTCACTGAGATCAGAGAGTATGCAGCAGCAGGGTTGGGATACTACTTGGGAGAGACTGAGCCTGACTTTGTTATGCGCTATGTCGGCGCTTTAGCTAAACAAGCACGACTTGCAGAGGAACTTAGAGAAAAACAACAAGAAATGCCCTATGAGGCACAACTCTCTGGTTATGAGTTGTTTCAGAGGGCCGCATTAGAGATAAGAAAGGACATAGTTTCTGGAGAGATAGACGCCGAAAATGAATTACGCAATTTGGACCCCCTGCAAGGATATGTGCGATTTCAGATACGCTTCATTCTTCAGATACTGAGTTATCTGACAACATCCGAGTCTGCGGCAAGGATATATGAGCGAGTAGCTTATGCCCTTACTCAAGATTGGGAAAGAGATAACCATGACCAATATAGTAATAATCATAGAGACTTCGAGTTCGAGCTTTGGTTTACAAAACAGATCGCTAGATTTGCACTTAAGTTAGATGCTGAGCATGCGATTGTAATTTATCAACCTATCCTTCAATCTGTCGAAACCCATCCAAAGGAAGTTAGCGAGTTTGTTGAAGCACTCATTTACGAGGAAGATAAGTTGGAACGTGAATCTCCCTTCTGGGAGATTTGGCAAAATTTTGCTGACCACTTTGCTAATGCCAAATGGAATGGCAAGTTAGACGAACGATATGCGACGGCGAGTAGCGCATCACAACTTCTGAGTAAACTACTATTAGGAATATCCTGGAAAGATAAAGTACGATACTGGCCACGTCTCAGGGATCAAGAGAACCGCATAGAAAACCTGGTGAAAAGTATTCCTGCGACATCGGCTGCATTCAAAGCTTATTGCCGATTTCTCTATCATGTTGGCGAAAGAGCACTTCCAAAAAGTTTTACATTGGTAGCTGAGCGATTGAAGACAGGAGACGCTTCTCAAGCTCTGACTGATTCGACCACTACTTACTACCTTGAAGTCTTGCTTCGTCGCTTTGTCTATGGGGAACCGCTTCAACTTAAATCAAATCGTAGCGTTCGAGAAGCGGTTCTATATATTCTCGACCAGCTTGTTGAGACAGGTTCTTCCGCTGCATATCAAATGCGAGACGACTTTGTGACGCCTATTTCTCCGAGCGTTTCAGTATAGCTGTTTTATAACTATGAGACCTACTCTAAAGTACGTGAAGCTATGCTCTAATCCAGGGTTGAGTAGTTTCTCTCTAATATCTATGAGCACACTCGGTCTGAGTAAGCGGTATAACAAGTCGCTGCACCGGAACGCCTTAATGTGATCGGTTGAGTGGCAAAAGTTATCTGCGTCCGGTGAGCTTGGTCGTTATCTCGCTCTATCCTGTCTGCGGAGTATCCCAAACGCTTACCAGTTACCCAGAAAAGATCAAGGTAGGTCGATCTCATTAACAAGGTGCAAAACACTGTTGTACAAAGGTTCTGCAACCCAAAATCCAGCCTCATTAAGCAATGCATCCAATAAAGGTTTTACTCCACCAATTAAGCCTTGACTTTTTGCTTCGACTAAAATTCCTAGGATACCTATGTAGCGCAGACTCAACCTACTTGCGACTAGCCGACCGCGACGTTCATCAATCAAAACTTGATCAGCTTGAATCTCCACGGCTAAGGCAATCGCCTCGGACTCTCCAATATCAAGTTCGTTGTTTAGTACTTCGACAAGGGTACGATCGCTAACAGCGCGAGTTTGAATCCAGTCAAAGGTTTGTACTTCAGTCGCCCCTGCAACAGGAAAATTTGGGTCAGTTAATTCTCGATAAACGGCTTCGGGAATAAAAACCGTTCCATAGAGTTGATTAAGAAGATGAAGGTGATTGATTGCAGCAAGGTTGTTGATAGATGATGTGTCACTGACAATAATCACAATCTGCCCATCTCCCGCAAATTTTGAATGTCCTGCTCGAAATCCTCTACTCCGTAATGTACTGGGATGTAGCGACTAGCGAGTAGGTGTTGAAAGGCAACACGATGTATTCCTGCAAAACGACTGGCTTGAGCAAGGGTAAGCTTTTCGCGCTGAAAGAGCATGACAGCAATTTCCTGACGCATTTCAGCCTCAGTCATGCGGGTTGCGGTTAAAATCTCATCAGGGACAACGACGCTCATGGCTAAATTCCTTGCTACTCCTACTATTTTACGCTTCTGAGTCAGCAATGTCTTTGTCTCGAGCCAGCTAACATTGCGTTGGTGTGGACGGCACAAGGGTTATCTGTGGGTGTTCGGTGTTATCTGCCGCCGCTCACTTTTGCCGTTAGGTTGCTGTGGCATGGACTTATTAGGGGGTTGACTACTGGTCACCGAAAAAGAGACAGAGATGTGAGTACCCCTGTAATTAACCGCGATCGTGTTAGTCATAATAAGGGCACATCGAAAAATAGGGGTGCTTATTGAGCATGGCCTGGTATAGCGTGCTTGATTTTCGCAATAAGGCAATTATTCGAAGTGCCCAAAAACATTAATGTAGGGGTGGGTTGTCCCAAAACCTGGACCACAAACCAGCCATCCAGATAAACCTGCCCATTTCTAACAAATTAGATTGCCCCAAGATCCTTCCAGCACATCAGATCGGGTGCATCCCACTTTTGCTACCTCACCCTAAATCCCTCTCCCAGGACGGGAGAGGGAC
>JBBILC010000140.1:0-12636 GCA_037445115.1 Coleofasciculaceae cyanobacterium bin_20 | reverse complement strand
GGCCGGACACTTCAGCGTGATCGAAGACGATAAAATCCGGATGAGACCCCTGTAAAGCAGCAACAGGCCGCGATACCGACGCCGACCCCCTCTATTTACGTGCTCTAGCGATTTAGAGTATCTGGGCGGCTCTCCATGACCAACTGCGAGAGCAACTGGACTGTGAGCCAGAATCGAGGGTGGCCATTGCCGATTCACAGTCCGTGAAAACGGCAGAAAAAAGGGGACAGTTTACGGTTATGACGGTGGCAAAAAGGTTAAAGGCCGTAAACGCCATTTCGTCGTAGACTCGCAGGGTTTCGTCATTGGGATGCTCGTGAGTGAGGCGAACGCTTCGGATTGATGGGGTCAGACAGCCATCCCCCAAGCGATTACAAAAAACGTCGCATCAACAATTATCATATAACTGTCACTGCGACGAGGCTCTCGGTGACGTGGGCTTAGGGGAAAAGCAGATGCTGTACTGGTCTTCAGGATACTCATTCTGTAACTGTAAGCTCCTTAGATATTCATCTAAATTGCCGTATTGCATAATCATCTCTCTAAAATCTACCAACAAATTTATCCAAGTGATTTCACCAGTTACTTTGTTGACAATTTTTACGCCAAATTCCATGATCAGTGCTCTCTTTAAAAAAACGAAAAGAATTTCTGCCTCTGAGAAAATTGAATTAATTATAGTTAAATTTATAGCTAAATTTCAAGGCAATGATTTAATCCTAGGATGAATACAAGCTAATGACTAAAATTAGCCGCAACCGATAACCTCGAACTCAACACCAAAAGATTGCAACTGTCCGCTTCCTTTGAATTGTTAACCTGTGCCTGAAGTGGGATATCCCATCACTGTCACCATCACCAAACTTTCCATGAAACCGACTCTGGTTATTGTGTGCTTAATGGGGGTGATCATCACCGCTATCCTTGCCTATCCCCACTGGGTGCAGTGGCGGCGATCGCGTCTCCGGCAACGCCCCTTTGCCTTCGCTTGGCAAGTGATCGTCGAGCGAAATATACCACTCTATCGCTACCTTTCCCCCCAACAGCAAACTCAACTGCATGGCCATATTCACGTTCTCTTAGCGGAGAAGCAGTTTATTGGATGCTTGGGACTCACGGTTACCCTAGAGATGAAATTGACGATCGCCGCGATCGCCGCCCTATTGCTTCTCAACGAGCAGCCTAGGTATTTCCCCCGGTTGCGCTCGATTTTGCTGTATCCCACCGCCTACAAGGTGACAGAAAGCCGGATCGATGAACACGCGATCGTGGAGGAACAACGAGTCATCCGGTTGGGCGAATCCTGGTTACGGGATCAGTTGATTCTGGCCTGGGCGCAGGTGGTCTATGACCTTCGCCACTGGCACGATGGCCATAATGTGGTGCTGCACGAGTTTGCCCATCAGTTGGATCAGGAAGATGGCAGTGCCCAGGGGGTACCGATTTTACCCAAAACCATCGCCGCCCAGCAGTGGGCCGAGGTCATGGGCGCGGCGTATTCAACCCTGATGGCACAAGTCGCCCAGGGCACTAAACCGGAAATCGATCCCTACGGCGCAACCCATCCCGCCGAATTTTTTGCGGTGGTGACGGAACAGTTTTTTGAACACCCCCACCCGCTACGGCAGCTTTACCCACCGCTATACCGGCTCCTGGCTAGCTACTATGGGGTAGACCCCTGTCAGTGGCAATAGGGGGACTATCCTGATGCAATTCCTCCTGCTTCAATTCTTCCTGGTTCAAGATCGGGCGTCGCCCACTGAGACCCGTCATCAACCGGAGCGCAAGCTGCTTCACCGGTGGCACTTGACGCAAGAGCCACAACCCCAACCGGCGGGTCAGCACCAGGGGCAACCACTCGTTGGAGAACAACCGCACGAGGAAATCCGTAAAGCCCAAAATCACCCAATTCTCCCGCCGCCGCCAGCGATCGTACTGGGCCAGCACAGCGGGACTACCCAAGTCTTGTACCTGTTGGTGTGCCCGCTGGAGTACCTCAGCTAGGGCCGCCGCATCGCGAATCCCCAGGTTCATCCCCTGCCCCCCGACGGGATGACAGCCGTGGGCCGCATCCCCCACCAATGCCAGCCGGGGTCCCGTATAGCGCTGGCATTGCATTAACCGCACGGGAAATATGAAGCGATCGCCCACCACCGTAAGGTTCCCCATCTGATCGCCATAGCGGCGGCGCAGTTCCGCTAAAAAGTCGGCATCATCCAGGGCCAGCAGGGCTTCAGCTTCCGGACGGGGAGCCGTCCAGACAATCCGGCAGCGGTTATCGGGTAGGGGCAAAATGGCAAAGGGGCCACTGGGCCAAAAGCGTTCATAGGCAATTTCCCCGTGGGGTCTTTCCGGTTTAACGGTACACACTAAACAGGCTTGCCAGTATTGCCAACCATAGGTCTTAATCTGGGCCGCTGTGCGCAGGGGCGATCGGGCACCATCGGCAGCAACCACCAGGCGCGATCGCAGACTTCGGCGCTCTCCCGCCACCTGAAGGGTCACAACCGCCACCGTTTCCCCGTAGTCTACCGAGCAGACCGTCGCGGGACAGAGCCAGTCCACCCCGGCACTCTCCTGGCATTGGGTCTGGAGAGCCGACAGTAACACGCCATGCTCTGCCACATAGCCTAGGACTTCTGTCCCCAAATCCTGGGGGGAAAATTGCACCACCCCCGAATAGTCGGCATCGGACAGGCGAATCTGGCAGAAGGGGCTGATCTGGGGCCGGATCGTATCCCAGACCCCGATCGCGGCAAAAATCTGGCTGGACAGGAGGGAAATTGCATAGGCTTGCCCTTTCTGGAGCGCAATCGATCGGGGTTCGGCCTCGATCAGGGCAATGCGCAGGCCCCGATTCTGAAGGGCACAGGCCAGGGTCAGACCCACGATCCCGGCCCCCACGATCGCCACATCGTAGCATTGAGTCGGCTGGGAACTCTCCGGGGGCTGGCCTTGGAGCCGGGGGGCGTTCAAGAATGGGTCAACCGTCAGGGTCGCGGACATAGGGATTCGCCAACAAACACAGCAGACCAGCGATCGTGCAACCGTGGCGCAGGGGTTGCCCACTGGGTGCAGCGTGCCTATTGGATATTGTAGACATGCCCAGGACGATCCCAGGTGAATTTGCCTAGTCGGGCATCGTCAGCCCCTTACTGGCCAGCCACTCCCGGTTATAGAGACGGGACTGGTAGCGAGAACCGCTATCGCACAGGACCGTGACGATCGTATGGCCCGGTCCCATTTGTTTGGCCAGCGCCACCGCCGCCCCCACGTTAATCCCGACGGACCCCCCCATAAACAGGCCATCCCGACGGAGCAGTTGATAAATCACCCGGAGACATTCGGGATCATCAACCTGAATCGCATCGTCGATCGGGACCCCTTCCATATTGGCGGTGACCCGGCTGTTGCCAATCCCTTCGGTGATTGAGTTACCCGTGATCGTAATTTGGCCCGTTTTGGCGTAGCTATACAGGCCACTGCCCAGGGGATCGGCCAGGACCGTTTTCAGGCGCGGGTTACGTTCCTTGAGGAACAGGGCCACACCAGCATAGGTTCCCCCCGTCCCCGTAGCGGCCACCCAGGCATCAACCTTGCCATCAGTCTGGGTCCAGATTTCCGGTCCAGTGGTTTCGTAGTGGGCCTGCCGGTTGGCGAGGTTGTCAAATTGGTTGGCCCAGATCGCATTATCCATTTCGGCAGCAATCCGTCCAGACAGCTTGACGTAGTTATTGGGGTCTTTGTAGGGGACCGCCGGTACTGTGCGGACCTCCGCCCCCAGGGTACGCAGCGTATCAATTTTTTCCTGGGACTGGGTATCAGGGATCACGATCAGGCATTGATAGCCCTTGGCATTGCAAATATGGGCTAGACCAATCCCTGTGTTGCCCGCTGTCCCTTCCACCACGGTGCCGCCCGGTCGCAGTTGGCCCGCCCTTTCCGCCGCTTCCACGATGTAGAGGGCCGCCCGATCTTTGACGGAGCCGCCAGGGTTCATGAATTCAGCTTTGCCCAGAATTTCACAGCCCGTTTCCTCACTAAAGCTATTGAGTCGGATCAGGGGGGTATTTCCCACTGCGCCCGGAAAGCCGTTTTTAATATCCATGCGGGGTGTGTGACAGCAACGACGACAGATGGCGACAGGCCCAATCGGCGATCGCAGTGCGATACCGTGGGCAAATTTTGCCGCTCAAGCTTTCTGCCCCCCATGATAGGCGGCGATGGTTCCCCAACTCAAGGCTATTTCGCTCCCCGGTCGGCCCCTAGTAAACTGTCATGCATGAGGGGCTGGTCCAACCAGCGAATCGGAAGTTTCCTGTCAAGATGGAGGTAGGTCAGGAACGCGCTGATGGCGTGAGGCCATGATCGCTGACTCGATGCCGGAAACCGTCAACCGTCATAGTGGATCGACCGATGAGCAACGTTAAACCACGGGATGTGCAAGTTTTTCCCCTCGGGGAGGCGACGATCGTGTTGCGATCGCGCACCTGGGATCGCCTTAAATTTGAGATCGAATATGCGCTGCAACGGGGCACCACCGCCAACGCCTACCTGATCCAGGCCGATCGCTCGGCCCTCATCGATCCGCCCGGAGAAACCTTCACCACCATCTTTCTCGATACCCTCCAGCAGCGGCTTGACCTAGGCCAACTGGACTATCTGATTCTGGGGCACGTTAACCCCAACCGGATCGCCACCTTGACCCGCTTGCTTGAACTGGCTCCCCAAGTCCAGATCCTGTGTTCCAATCCCGCCGCGATCGCCCTGCGAGCCGCCCTGCCGGAACAGCCCCTTAACCTACAGGTGATCCGGGGAGACGAAAGCCTCGATCTGGGTCAAGGTCACCATTTGCAATTTATCCTGACGCCAACCCCCCGCTGGCCCGATGAACTCTGCACCTACGATCCCCAAAGTGGCCTGCTCTTTACCGATAAATTCTTTGGTGCCCATCGCTGTGGTGATCAGGTTCTCGACGAGGGCTGGTCCAGCTTGGCCGAAGATCGCCGCTATTACTTTGACTGTCTCCATGCCGCCCAGGCGAACCAGGTCCTCAGCGCCCTGGACAAACTGGAAGCCCTGGATGTCTATGCCTACGCCCCGGCCCACGGCCCCCTCGTCCGCTATGGCCTGACCGAACTTACCCATGCCTATCGCCACTGGAGCATTGCCCAACAGGCCCAGGAGCTAAGCGTAGCCCTCATCTATGCCTCCGCCTATGGGAATACGGCCACCTTGGCTCAAGCGATCGCCCGTGGCCTGACCAAAGCAGGGGTCAATGTCGAGTCGATTAACTGTGAATTTGCAGAAACCACAGAAATTCAAACGGCCCTGGCTAAAAGTGCCGGGTTTATTATCGGGTCTCCCACCTTGGGGGGACATGTGCCCACGCCCATTCAAACGGCGCTGGGGATTGTCCTGTCCACCGTAGCGACGGATAAACTGGCCGGGGTCTTTGGGTCCTTTGGTTGGAGCGGTGAGGCCGTCGATATCCTCGAAGGGAAGCTGCGGGATGCGGGCTATCGATTTGGCTTCGACCCGATTCGGGTTAAGTTCAAACCCACCGAGGCAGACCTGCAAATCTGCGAAGAAATTGGGGTGGACTTTGCCCAAGCCTTGAAACGGACCCGCAAGGCCGAAGCCCGCAAGGTGGTCTCTGGACTCCAACAGTCCCAATCAGCCCGGACGGAACAAGCCGTCGGACGACTTGTGGGGTCTTTATGCGTAGTTGCGGCTAGGCGCGGGGAGATGCAGAGTGCCATGTTGGCCTCCTGGGTAGCCCAAGCGACCTTTACGCCACCCGGCCTGACGGTGGCGGTGGCCAAGGATCGGGCGATCGAGTCCCTCACGCACAGCGGTGATGTCTTTGTTCTGAATATCCTGAGCGAGGGTAAGCAACTACAACGCCATTTCATGAAACCTTTCCAACCGGGGGAGGATCGGTTCGCAGGGCTAGAAACAACCCTGGCGGAAAATGGTTGTGCGATCCTGAACGATGCCCTGGCCTACCTGGAATGTACCGTGCAAAACCGTATGGAGTGTGGCGATCACTGGCTGGTCTATGCCACGGTCGATCGGGGTAAGGTCCTGGACACCAGTGGACAAACCGCTGTTCACCACCGGAAATCGGGCAGCCACTATTGAAGTTACGCTTGGCGTGATGTGCTGAGCCGAACACTGCCCCACCCTACCCAAGTCAGGGCATGGGCTTAGGCACAGCATTAGGGCGATAGGCCATTGGGATACCCCAAAACGCTTGCCGCTCTGCTCTCGGTCATGGACCACTTCCGGCTATGGGTTTGGAGGATGGCCCACCTTGGAGGATGGCCCACAATAAAGATGGCCCACAAAAACAGAAAGAGCCTCAACATGAGGCTCCAGGGTCCTTCTCCCTGGTGCGCCCCTGAGCGAGGCGAACGTTGGGAGCTTTGGATAAGTGTCTCTAAACACCGGTAACTACACCTACCGGTAGGGGCATTTCGGAAACCATCACCCAAATTTTTGCTGAATTTTTGCCAAGTTTCGGCCAAATCGCTGCTGCTGGCTGAACCTGAGTGTGATCGCCCTTACCCCATTGCGATCGCGACCGTCCAGTCGTGTACCCTAGGGAAGTTGACCGCCATTGCCCAGGATAGCCCCAGCCTTTGAAGTTAGCCTTGCCCCATCGCGATCGTGCCCCGGTGTTGCCCCCGTCGCGTGCCCAACTCCTCTGGTGGGGAGCCGTCCTAGTGGCGATTGGCCTGCCAGCCAGTTATATCCTGTTGTACCTACTGCCCCAAAGTGGGGAGCTACCGGAACGGGACTACTGGTGGGTCCTGGCGAATATTTACTCCCTGGACGGTCTGTCCCCCCACTGGGAGGATTGGTTCACCCGCAATAACGAGCATCTCCTGTTCATTCCTAGCATCATTTATGCCCTGAACCTCTATCTGACCCAGGGGTCCAATCTGGGCTTATGTTTGGCGACCTTTGGGGCGGCTGCGATCCAGGGGCTTTTGCTCATAGGCTTGCTGCCGACGGTGGTGCGGCGCGATCGGCGTATCTATGGGTTCCTCATCTTCTGCATTGCTGTTTTTAGCTTTACACCCGCCGCCGCCCACAACTGGATGCGCGGCTTTAGTGGCGCAATTTGGATGACCGCTAATGTGTTTGTGGTGGCGGCTATTTTCTGCTTTCAGCAGGTCTTAAAGCAACAGGGACACGCTCTCCCGATGCGCGATCAGACTCCCCTACCTCCGGATGTTGCCAGCGGGTTACCCCAGTCTGGGGTGGGCAAAACGGCCTTTAAGCCGTCGGATGCTGATTGGACTGCCCATGAGGCTGGGTTGAGGGCTAATGAGGCTGGGTTGGCTAATGAGGCTGGGCTGGCTGATCAGGACGGGGGCAGGCGGGACGCCTACCCCACAAGCGGGGTGGGGGGGGAATTCCAAGGGGGGGGCTGGTGTTGGGGAATCCTGAGCTTGCTTGGGGGGGGGCTGGCGGCCCTGAGTTATAGTTCCTCCTTGGCCCTGTGGCCGATTTTGGCCCTGTCTGTCATTGTGCTGCGGTTGCGTTGGTTCCTGCGGGTAATCTATCTGGGGGCTGCGATCGCGGTTTTGGGTCTCTACTTCCTGACCTACCAGAAACCAGCTCACCATCCTGATCTGGCTAGTCCCAGTTCCTTGCAGACGATTAGCTATATCCCCCGCTACCTGGGCTGGATTTTTAGTGATCAACCGGGGGGGGCGATCCTGCTAGGCACGATTGGCATGGGGCTGTGCCTTGGCTTTGCGGGTTACTGGCTCAGCACCGACGGGCAACGGCAATGGCCGGACTGGTTTCCCTGGTTGGCCATCCAGGGCTACATTTTGGGGACCGCTGCAATGGCTGCCGTGAGCCGCTCTGGCTTTGGCCTGGAGCAAGCTCAAACCTCCCGCTATGGCTCCCTCCCGGCTCTCTTCTGGCTGGCGATGATCGTCCTAGCGGTAACGGCGATCCAAACCCGACTGTCCCCCCCCTGGCGATCGCGCTTGGGACTTGCCTTGCTGGCCCTCGTGCTGGCTCTGATGGGCAATATGTACCGGATTGGGGTGGGGATTGCGGAAACGATCGCCCTGCGTGCCGCCCACCAACCGCTGGTGACCCTGTCGTTGCAACTAGGGGTCCAAGATCCAGCCATTGTCCGGGCGATCGTCGGTAATCGGCCTACCGCTTTTTTCCACCTCACCCCGGTCCTCATGGCCCATCATCGCGTGCCCTTTGCCCAGGACATTCGCCAACATAATGCCTGTGCACCGATTGGCCAACCCCTCCCAGCCCTCAGCCCCAACTCGGCAGGGGCGATTGGCGCCATCACCCACCAGGAAATGCTAGCTGACCAGGTGGTCACGCTAGAGGGCTGGATTGCGGCTCCCCGCCACCAGATTCGCTGTTTAGCCTTGGTCGATCGGGCACAAATTGTCCAGGGATTTGCCCTACCGGGATTGCAGCGGGCAGAAAATGTGATACAAGTACAGGGATCATCGGCGGCGGTTTCAGGTTGGAAAGGCTATGTGCAACTGTCCGAAAAGACCTTTGAATCCTCAGATTTTAGGGTTTATGTAGCCTTTTACGACCAATCCGGCTGGGTTGCTTTACGGAATCAGACCCAATGATTTTGAAGGTAATCCAGAATAAAGAGATGGGTAATAAATGTCGATGAGTCTAGCAGCCGCATGGGAAGGTTCATGAACTGGGGTGACGCATGACTGTTTGCTTTCAGATTGGCACCGAGGCGATCGCGCCAGAGGGAATGCTGGCCCTCTTGACTCGCTATCAACTCACGCCCACACTGCTGAAGGGCTATATTGTCGATCAAGCGATTGAAGCGATCACCTGTAGTGATGAGGAGTTCAAGTCTGCCCAGACACAATTATGCCAACGCTATCAACTGGCCACCCCCGATGCCCTGGACAAGTGGCGCGAACAACAGGGGATGTCCGAGGAAGATCTGCGGGATATGCTAACGCGGTCCGTCCGGATTGAAAAATTTAAGCAGGAAACCTGGGCACCTAAGGCAGAATCCTATTTTTTATCCCGTAAAAGCTCCCTTGATCAGGTGATCTATTCCCTGATCCGCACCCGTGACCTCGGCCTTGCCCAGGAACTCTACTTCCGGATTAAGGAGGGAGAGCAGTCTTTCGCAGACTTGGCCCGCCAATATTCGGAAGGGATTGAAGCCTCCACGGGGGGAATCTTGGGTCCCGTGCGCGTTGACCAGCCCCACCCCGCCGTTAGCCGCCTGCTAGCCGTCAGTCAGCCGGGGCAGCTTTGGCCCCCCCGCCCTCTGGCGGAATGGTTTATCATTGTCCGACTGGAGAAGTTCATCCCGGCCCAACTGGATGAAGCCATGCGCCGTCGTCTCATTGACGAAATGTTTGAAACTTGGGTGAGAGAGCAAATGCAACAAATGGGACCACTCCGCCTGGTTGAGTCTGCCACGCCTTCTAGCCCTGACACCCAAAGCCAAGAGTTATGACGCAACCCACTACGCAACAAACCGTTTCGCAAGCGGAAATTCGCGACTTTATTCGCCAGATAGCGCCCTTCGATCGCCTGAGTGCAGGGGCGATTGACACGCTCCTTGCGGAGGCGCAACTCCGCCGCTATCCCATTGGGCGACCGATGCTCGTCCACGATAAGCTACCCGTCCAAATCTCGATCATTTACGATGGCCAAGTGCGGGTGTTAGGTCAGGATCAGCGGGCACAGTCGGCCATTAGTTTGCGCCTAGCTGGCCCCGGTGAAGTGTTGGGGTGGGCTGGCTTAGTGCGCGGGGTACCCTGCGAGACCGCGATCGCCTCCAGTGAAACCGTTTGCCTCAACATTTCCGCCGAGACCTTTCTGCGTTTACTGAAAACCGAAGCGCCGCTACGGAGTGCCTTTCAAGATCGCTGCTCCCTGAACGAGTTATTTGAACTCCTGGGACTGGAGTTACAACGACGGGCGGATGGGACTGCCGATCTCAAGCAATTAACCTACGAAATTCTGCCGGATGTGGTGGTGTGTACGGTGCCGCCGGGGAGTAAAGTGGCCGCCTCACCCACCACGGGAGCAGTCCTGCTAGATCCCGATCGCATCTGGCTGATCAGTGCCGGGTCTGTGGGCGACATTCCCACGGGAGGGCGGGTCAGTTTTGATACCCCAACCCAACTGCTGAGTGCCGATCGGACCCACGGCGTGCGTCTGATTGGCATCCATGAGTTCCATGTGCCCAGCCATCCCGTCCCGGCGATCGCAGAGACCGGTGAACTAGAGGATGCGTGGGGTGAATCCACAACGGCTATCTCCCCTGAAGAACAGCGCCGCCTTGCCTTGGCCGAAATTCCCTACGGCCCCCCCCAGCCCCCAGCCCCGCCGCCCGATCCCTTGGCCCCTGCCATCCGCTATCCCTACGTGCGGGGACGCGGTCCCGTTGATGCGCCCTTGGCTTGCTTTCAAATGCTCAGCCAACTGACGGGCGTCAACTTCCGCAAGGATCTGGTGCGAAAAGTTGTCGTTAACCAGCTACAAACCCGCAATGAACTGTCCCTGCAAGCCTGCGGCGCGATCGCAGAAATGATGGGAATGCGGGCACAATTGATCGCCGTACCAGCGGCCTCGGTGCCCCGTCTCAAGGGACCCGCAATGGTCCTCTGGCAAGATAGCTATGCCCTGCTCTACAGCATCTCAGAACAAGAGATTGTCATGGCCGTCCCCGAAGTGGGCATCATGCGCAAACGGCCCCAGGAATTTCAAGACCTGTGGGGTGAACAAGGTCAGGTCTTACTGATGCAACCCCCGGCGGAGGAGCAACGGGAGAAATTTAGCCTGCGCTGGTTTATCCCGGCGATGAAGGAACACCGCAAGGTGCTCATCGAAGTCTTTGTGGCCTCCTTTTTCGTCCAGTTGTTTGCGCTGTCGAATCCGCTGATTACCCAGGTCATCATCGATAAGGTGCTGATCCAACGCAGTCTCGCGACCCTGGATGTGTTGGGGGTTCTGATGCTGGTCCTGGCGTTGTTTGAAGCCTTACTGACCAGTCTACGAACCTATTTGTTTGTCGATACCACTAATCGCATTGACCTCAAGCTGGGATCAGAGGTCATCAATCACCTGCTGCGCCTACCCTTGAGTTACTTTGATAACCGACGGGTCGGGGAACTAGCGGGCCGGGTCCATGAACTGGAACGCATTCGCCAATTCCTCACAGGGACTGTTTTGACGGTGGTGTTGGATGCCGTGTTCTCGGTCGTCTACATCGCTGTCATGCTCCTCTACAGTTGGCTGCTGACGTTGATTGCGATGGCGACGGTCCCCGCCTTTGCGATTCTGGCGCTGATCGTGTCGCCGATCGTGCGGCGGATGTTGCGTCGGAAGGCTGAACGGGCAGCGGATACGGAGTCCTACCTGGTGGAAGTTCTGTCGGGGATTCAAACCGTTAAGGCACAAAATATTGAACTTAAGGCCCGCTGGAGCTGGCAGGAAAAATATGCACGGTATATTGGTGCGGGCTTCCGGACCGTGTTGACCTTTACCACCGCCAGTTCCATCAGTGGCTTCCTGCAAAAGCTGTCGGGTTTGCTGATCCTGTGGGTCGGTGCCCACTTGGTATTGACAGAGGAACTCACCCTGGGACAACTCATCGCCTTCCGGATCATTTCTGGCTATGTGACCAGTCCGTTGCTCCGTCTGGTCCAACTGTGGCAAAACTTCCAGGAAACGGCCCTGTCGATCGAGCGGTTAAGCGACATTCTTGATGCCCATCCTGAATCCGATGAGGTCGATCGCACCAATATCCCCATGCCTGCGATCGTGGGGGCGGTGAAATATGAAGATGTGTCCTTCCGCTTTAACCCCAGCGGTCCGCTCCAGGTGGTCAATGTGCATCTGGAATTTGAACCCGGGATGTTTGTCGGTGTGGTGGGCCAAAGTGGGTCGGGTAAGAGTACCTTGATGAAGCTGTTGCAACGGTTGTATGAACCGACGGCGGGCCGGATTCAAATTGATGGATACGACATTAGTAAGGTAGAACTGTATTCCCTCCGGCGGCAGATCGGCGTGGTCTTGCAAGATACCCTTCTGTTCAATGGCACTGTCCAGGAAAATATTGCCCTAACCAACCCGGAAGCCACCACCGACGAGATTATTAATGCGGCCAAGATTGCTGCTGCCCACGACTTCATCATGACCCTGCCCAATGGTTACAACACCGTGGTGGGTGAACGGGGGTCCTCCCTCTCTGGGGGCCAACGCCAGCGGATCGCGATCGCCCGAACGGTGCTGCAAGATCCCCATCTGCTGATTTTGGACGAAGCCACCAGCGCCTTGGACTACAATTCCGAGCGTCAGGTTTGCCAGAATTTGGCTGAAGCGTTTAAGGGGCGAACCGTCTTCTTCATCACCCACCGATTGTCTACCGTCAGAAATGCCGATCGCATTCTCATGATGGATCAGGGGTCAGTGGTGGAAGAAGGTCCCCATGAGGAACTGATGGCGATGCGAGGGCGCTACTATTGCTTGTATCAGCAGCAGGAATCCCAGTTATAACGGAAGAGGAGAGAGGTTTTAGGAGAGAGGAAAGAGAATCAAGGTGGGCATTCTAAGCTAGGAACGCCAAGCCTTAAACCAAAACTCCCT
>JBBILC010000139.1:0-12683 GCA_037445115.1 Coleofasciculaceae cyanobacterium bin_20 | reverse complement strand
GGATTAGTGTGTCTATTTTTAGAAAATAAAATCTTAAGATTCAACACTTCTGTCAAAATACCTAAAATTCCTCGAATATTAAGGCCATAATAAAGTGCGATACTTCTACCAATACGTTCATCAATGAGTAGACGGTCAGCATTAATATCAATCGCTATAGCAATAGCAGAAGCTTCACCTAGATCAAGCACTTGATTTAGCGTCTGCAAGAGTGAAAGATTAGTAGGCTGTTCAATCCCAAGCCAACCAATATTAACAGCATTAAGAATTGTTTGTTCGATTTCAAGTAAACGTAATAATTCTGAATAAACAATAGGTGGAATTAAGATTCTAGAATAAATTCGTTGCAAAAGTTCAAATTCACCAATTAAAGCAAGATTACTCAGGGGTGAGGTATTACTAACGATCAACATTACCACCCATCCTGACGTAAGCTAGCAAGATCATGCTCTAGATCAGCAACATCATAGTGCACGCAAATTCCCCGATCGGCGATCAAACGCTGAAACTCTATTTGAGACAAGCCAGTGAGTTGACTAGCCGTGCCCAGGGTAATTCGTTCCTGTTGAAAAAGGGCGATCGCAAGTTCTTGACGAAGATCCGCTTCGGTGAGTGCCAAATTGTCAGGAAGATCGATGGTTAGTTTCATGACGTCGGCTCCTAAATCGGAATTTTGTGAAAGAGGCTGATTGGTAACGATAGGTTCAATTGAGATCTCAGTCACGGGCAGAAAGCGTTTTAGATAGCCCGCACCCGTGTTTGGATTTGGGCGATCGTCAAGGGGGTCCCCGTTGGCACACAGGTAGATTGGCTATCTTGTAAGAGCAGCGGTTGCTGGGAGGCTTTCACCCGTGTGGATGCGGTGAGCCAATTGGCCAGCACACAGGGACCAACATGCGTGGGCGGGACCGGATTGCTACACCCCGCGATGCTGTGGGGAAAGGGTTGGGTAACGACGGGTTGACCGGCGACTTTCACCCGTGGATTCGGACTGAGGGGTTGGGCTTGGCCACCGTGGGCACAGAGGACCGTCGCCCCAACATGAAGAATATATCCCGGCATTAGATCACCTCCAACGCACCATCATTTACCTTGACCCCAGCCGTGCCATTGAGGGCTAGGGTCGCTTGGGCTTTGAAACTACCCTGGACTTTGGCCGCTAGATCACAGTTTTGATTGGCGTCAACTTTGAAGTTCTTACAGGCGATCGTTACGTCTCCCTGGGAAGCATCCAGGCTGATATTACCCTTGGCATTGATCTGGAGATCTTTTTCGGTGGTAATGGTGAGGGTATTACTGGCCGTATCAATCACGATCGTATTCTTGCCGCTTTTATCAGCAATGGTAATTTGCTCCTTTCCTTCCGTATCATCCAAGCGAATTTCGTGACCACTGCGGGATTTCCAAAGACGGACATTATTTTTGCCATCGTCATTCTGGGCAGGCGGTATATCCTTACCATTCCAAAGGGTCCCCAAGACATAGGGGAAATCAAGATTGCCCTGCTCAAAGGCCACTAACACTTCATCATCCACTTCCGGCAAGCAATAAAAACCGCGATTCGGTCCCGCCATCGGTGTAACCACCCGAATCCAATCGCTTTCGATCCCGCTCCCCAACCAGGGGAAGCTAACCTTAACCCGACCGAGTTGTTGGGGGTCCTGATTGTTGGTGACTAGGGCGATCGCCACTCCTCCATAAACCGGGGCTGGCGGTTGAGCCGCTAATCCCCCCAGAAATTGACTACTACTAATCATGACGCACGTCCCTCAAAATTATCTAGAAAAATATCCATCTACTCCTCACTCTCTCCTCTCTCCTCTCTCCTCTCTAACTCGCATTCCTCCAAGCACGAAACTCAGTCCGATATCCCTGATCCTCGTGGTAGGTGTGATGAACTGCAACGAGGTAATAGAGGCCACTAAAGCGGCGACCCAGGCCCACGAGTTCAACGACCGTACCGGCTTGAATTTCGGGGTGGCCTCTGGCGGTGCCTTCGGCTTCGATATAGCGCAGGGCCATCCGCGTAAATTGCCCCTGGGCGATCGGGTCAGCTTCGGCACGGCTGCGCACGGGTTGGGTCACGATCGTCTGGCTACTGTCCCCAAAGGCTTGCACGGTGATCAGGGGACCGCTGCTGCTGCCGCCCATTTCGATCGCTTGGGTACGGGCCATTGTTGCACTGACGATCGGTTGCTTTGCTTGCATATCCCAGCCCCGGACTTCCACCTGACCCACCTGGCCCAAAGTACTCAAACGTGGCATAAATTCCAGCAGTGCTTGGGGAAACTTGAGGGTGAGCAGCTTAATCTCCCGCTGTTGCGAAGGCCGGAAATGCAATTGTCGCCCCGTTACGAGCAGTTCATAGCCAATGCGATCGGCCCGCTCTTGCAAGAACGCCCAATCCGTTTGGTTATTTTGCTGCACATACTCATGCACCACCTGGGTGTCCTCGGCCTGGACCTGTAACCCCACCCGTTGCGCAATTTCTTGAACAATGGCGCTATCCTTGCGTTGGCGAAACACTTTGGTTTTGCGGCCCCGCATCAGCCGATGGCGCAGGTCATAGCCCCGTAGGGTGAGCGTTACGCCCTGTTCTGCCGAAAACTCTGGTTCCAGCCCCGTAATTTCGCCCACGATCACACTTTGGAGACTTTTGCCATAACCCATTTGGATTTCGACTAAATGCCCCACAGCTAAGGTTGCCGCGTCAATCCAGGTGACCGCCCGATCGCTGAGATCCCGACTATGGAGCTTGAGGCTAAACATCGTGGGGGCTTCCAGATCAGCCAGGACACTGGCCGCCACCAGATCCACCCCCGGCACCAGGGTTTTCAGATTCATGCCCTCCAGCAAGACCTCAATCCGAGGCACTAACATTTGGGCATCGCTGACCGCAAACACCATACCTACCCCCTCCCCCTGGTCACACTCGCAGGCCGCAGGGGCGGCACCGTCAAGGCTTGACCCGGACTCAACTGGCGCGGGTTATCCATCCGGTTGGCCGTCGCAATCACCCGCCACAGGGCCGGATCACCGTATTCCTCGGCGGCAATACTGCTCAGGGTTTCCCCCCGTTTGACAATGCGGATCGGATCATCGATCGGATTCACCTTCCGTTCTTGGGTTTCGGGCGGTGTCCATTCCTCAAATTCACATTCCAACGTGGCCCGTACGGGGGTTCCGTCATCCAGAAAGCGGGTAAAGGTTTGGGTAACCTGGCGCAACACGCCCTCAAAGAGGATCTCCCGAGATCGTCCCCACATCAGGCGACACAGGGGGGGACGGGGGGGCGTAAAATGGCCCCGGTGTTCGGTCAATGCAGCAATCTGTCGTGTGTAGACACGAACATCCGTACCGGCATCCCCTGGTAACTTTAGGCGCGGGGGCACGATCGGGCGGCCCATCAACGGCACGATCACCTGGTTCACCCGTCCCAGGGTAGACGTGGGAAAACTGGTGTCAAAAAACAGATTGACCGAGAGGGTGGCGGGTTCCTTCGCCGGGACTAATCCCTGGTTCTCTGTCTGCTTCCAGCCCACCTTCGTAATGGCAAACTGGTTGGGATTAAACAGCACCGTAATCGGGGTCAGGGGTTGCTTTTCCAATTCAATGATCGTCAACTTTTCCAACTGCATGGCCTACCACCCCCGCCGCTCACGAGCGATCGCCAGCCGTCGGGCCAATCGGCGTTCGATTTGGTCGGTCAGGGTATCGAGGTTAGGCATGGGGGGAGTGGGGAGTGGGGAGTGGGGAGTGGGGGAGAGGGTGAAGTCGTCCGCTCTGCAAAACGGTCCGTAGGGGAATTGGACCGCAGGGATGAGGGGCTGGAGGCTGACGTAACCGTTGGGCTGGGCGATCGCGCCCCTGGTATGTCCTCACTGGCGGCTTGCCGTAAGGGGGTAGCCGGAAACGATCGCGCCCCCGAGGGGGAACGAACCCCTTGATCCACCTGAACACGCGGCAACACAGGCTGTAGGGGCGGGTTCTCCAACCGACTTTGCGGCAAACGCAAAGACCCCCTAAACCCGCCCGCCTCCAGGGAATGGGGCACCACCAACGGCAACGCAGACGTTTTGAATTTTGAATTTTGAATTTTGAATGGTTCGGATTCTGGAGTAACGATCGCGGTGGGAGCAACCTGGACCAAGGGCAGATCAGGTGGGGGAGCAGGGCTGGCAAAGGTTGGGCTATCCACGGGGACAGAAGGTATTTCCGTGGCTGGATGGGGTAATGTTAGCGGTGCGAGATTAGGCGTGATTTTCTGGAGAGGCGGCGGCGCGATCGCGGGTTCTGGGTTGACGAGGGGCAAAGGGCGATCGGCCATCGCAACCGTTTCCGGAGTAACCAACGCTGGCAAATGACCGTGGGCCGTGGGATCACCTTGGCTGTCCGGGGTGCCCGCTAACGGTAACGCCGCTGCTGCCCCCATATTCATTGCCGAGGGTCCGGCACCGGGCGCAAACTTAGCCTGGATCACCGGAGAAGATGACGATCCAGAAGCAGGCGCAGGCACCGCCCGATCGTTCGGCTGAACACCCTCGACGACGCCTCCCCCTTCACCCTGCACTTCCCTTGGTGCCTTGGTGCCTTTGGGGTTGCCCGCTGGGTTCTCCACCCAACTCGCCTGGGCATACACGATCGGCACCGTTCCCCCCGTGACCTTCTCCGGCGGCTGACGGCGTTGCAACTGTTGCAGTAGGGGTAAACGATCGTGCAATTTCTGCGATCGGCCCCAAATTTGCCGTGCCAAATCAAATCGGATCACCCCCGGTTGTTCCAGGGGACGCACCAGGCGTTGATACAGGGCAGGATCGATCGCCGCCTGCCAATCGCGTTCAGAAGTTGAAGAAAGGGGATTCATTGGCCAACTACCAGACATTACAAGATTGAGCCGACCATCATCGATTCGGGGCACCCAAATCTACCTGACGCTGAGGGGCCATCCGCGTTTGGGCTAGTGCCTCACCCGCCCTGACCGCTGACAACACCTGGGACCCGATCGGCTTCACTAACCCCTCATGCACCAGTTCCAACTGCTCCACCCCCACCTGGGTTGTATTGCTGGCATCAAACTGGGGACCCACCCACTTCACCGGATAGGCATTGCGGAAATTCCACCACATCACCGGCAATCGCTGGTTATCCAGGAGCATGATCGTCCCGCTCTGGCGCACAATCCGGCCCTCCGTCGCTAACCAGTACCAATTCCACAGCACATCCAGATCCGTGAGGCCATGACTCAGAACCAGGCGGGGATAGGTGACACGATCGGGAAACTGATGGACGTAATGGTTTTCGCCCCCCTCCCGGTATTCCTCCACCTGAATCTCACTCTCCAACCCCGTTACCGAGGCGAAACCGCCCACAATGATCGCCCCCATCTCGACGACAAAGTTGTAGACCATATAGGGTTCCAGGCGAACGCTGGGCAAATTGCTACCCAATCCAAAAGGGGGAAAGCCAACCACCGTTATCTCCTCGTTTCGTTCAATTGCTGGTTAATGCGGGCCACTTCGGCCACCCACTGCTGGCGATCGCGGTGTTCCAAAGCCATGATTTGTTCATAGGGCCAGTGGAAGTGATAGGCCAGGTACGCTACCTCCTCATGGAGCCGATCGGAGGGGTAGCGCGTTACTCCCCCGTGGGCACCATCTCCACCTCAAAGTCCTGGGCACAGTGGGGGCAGGTCACCCGCAGGCGGCTGTGGCCATTCTGGTTAATCCGTTGGTAAAAGTCCTGAAGATAGACCAAATCGCCAGAAAACAGGTTTTCCATCACCTTCGGGTTAATCGTGGGCAGGGTCCCCAGTTGGGTAATCACCCGCGACAGCAGAATAATCACCAGATAGCCGGGATTCGCCTGTACCCGTGGATCACGCAGGGGCGCAATTTCGTCATAGGCCGTCGCCAGCCGCATGATCCCCTCCCGGTGGCGTGTCCCATCGGCGTCAACATAGCCCTGGGGCAAAACAAAGGGGAATTCCGTCGGTTGGAGCGTTGAGGGGGAGGTTGCTTGCATGTTTGGTTGTTCTCAACTGTATATCTGCCGTGGGGTAGGCGTCCCGCCTGCCAGAAGCTCAAGCGTGCTTGTGGGGTAGGCGTCCCGCCTGCCAGAGACAAGACTCTGCTCTGCCGTGGGGTAGGCGTCCCGCCTGCCAGAGCATAATGGTTTACCTACCAGATGCAAGATTAAGTTTCTGGCTGTAAGGCAGGCCAGAGGCCCATCCCACAAGAATTAACTCCATTTATCAACCTTGATCCCTTCATGGACCAACTCCAGCGACTCGATCGCAAACTCATCCTGGGTTGCATTGAAATCCGGTCCCGTCCAACTTGTCGGCCAACAGAAAAAGAGATTCCAGCGCACCTGTTCCACCCGCACATCATCGAGCAAAACAATCGAAATATCTCGGCGATCGGCAATCCCATTCATCAGATTTTCCCGCCAACGCCAGAGTTCATCATTGTTCGTCACCCCCCGCCGCAAGGTGACATTCCCGTAGGTATTCAGCCCGGAAATTTTCCGCATCGTGAGGGGGTCAGTCCCTTCCCGATATTCCCCCGGTGTTTGGCTACTGGTTAGCCCCGAACATTCCTGAAATCCAGCATGAATAATGCCATTCCATTCCACATAAAAGTTATAAAGTCCAAAGGGATCAGTATCATGGGGCGCACGAATATTAGGCATGGGGGAATTCTCCTTCTAGTTGTTAGTTCGGAATTTTGAATTTTGAATTTTGAATTGGCACACGTGTCACGGCGATCCCCCACTACTCAACACCACCCCCGTCTCACCATGAATCAAGCGCACGATGATGAACTCGCGGGGGATGGTGGGGGCAAGGCCGATCTCGGTGATCACTTGTCCGGCGGCGCGGATTTCAGGCGGATTGGTTTCTTCGTCGCATTTGACGTAAAACGCATCCTGGGCACTCTGACCTTGGAAAGCG
The DNA here is from genome assembly GCA_037445115.1 of Coleofasciculaceae cyanobacterium bin_20. Taxonomy (GTDB): domain Bacteria; phylum Cyanobacteriota; class Cyanobacteriia; order B231; family B231; genus Trichothermofontia. Next base: position 5,731 of record JBBILC010000139.1, on the reverse strand, counting down.
CCCTGCAAAGCGAGGGATTCCAGGTAGGCGGTGAGTTCCCGTTCGATCCGAATCCAGAGGCGAAAGTCGTTGGGTTCAAAGGCGACATCGGCCAGGGTACGATCGGCCCAACGACCTACGGTAATAAACAACCGCCGCACATTGACAAACCGCCACAGGGCATCGTTGCTGACGGTGCGGGCACCCCAAATCCGGATACCCCGACCGGGTAAAGCCCGCAGGCAGTTCACCCCCGCATTGGCGTTGGTCGGATTGAGCAAGGTTTGATCGGCATCGGTCAGATTGGGCATGAGATCCATGACATCTTCCAGCCGACGATTAGCCGGGGCATGATGCACCCCAACCTCCCGATCGCCTTGGGCATAGGTCCCCGCCACATGACCACAGGGCGGCACCACGCGACCCTGTTCCGTTTTGATCCAGGGGGCATAGAGGGCCGCATTCACACCCAGTAACTGTTGCCGTTGGTTCAGGATTTGGGGCAGATCGGTGGTGAGGGTGAGCGGGAGAGCATCCAGGATCGCGAAGCAATGACCCCAGCGATCGCAGTTTTCCAAAATTACCTGTTGCAACCGTTGCACCTGAGATGCCGATGGATTACCGCGCATGAGGTCAGGAACGCAGAGGAGATCAAATTCTGGGAACGCCCCCAACACGTCTAGGGCGGTTTCCAGGGCCGCCGTTAACGGTGGCCAATTGCCTAAACGCAGGACATAACACAACCGTCCCCCATTGCTGAAAAAGCCATGCACTGCATCCGCCAGGTAACTGCCCGCGACGGGAGGGCCGAACTGCTGGGCAAACTGGGGCCACAGGGTCAGGCGTTGGGGCACATTCACCGGGCCACCCGTCGCATAGCCTACGAACACCGGCACCCCAGTAACAAAATCCGGCGGCGGTTGCAGGAAAACCTCTTCGCGATAAACCCCAGGCAGGTGTAGGTGACTAGCCAGCATCGGGGCCTCCCCACTGGCTGATCCGGAAGATGACAAATTCGGCGGGTTGCACGATCGCCACCCCAATTTCGGTGATCACCTGCCCCTGGTCACGCACTTCCGGCGGATTGGTTTCCTCATCGCATTTGACAAAGAAGGCTTGTTCCGCCGTATTCCCAAAGAGGGCACCACTGCGCCACACGTTGGTTAGAAAAGCCGTTAAGTTGCGGCGGATGGCGGCCCAGAGGTCGGGGGCATTGGGTTCAAAGACAGTCCATTGGGTGCCTTCGTCGATCGACTCGCGCAGAAAGTTAAACAACCGCCGGATATTGATGTACTTAAATTCGCCCTGGGTGTCCATCGTGCGGGCACCCCAGACCCGAATATTCCCGTTCAACTCGCGAATGCAGTTAATGCCATCGGGGTTGAGGCCATCCTGGCGGGATTTGCTGATCGGATACTTGAGGCCAACCGCACCGATGATCGGTTCATTGGCCGGGGCCTTGTGCACACCGCGTTGGGTATCCACCCGTGCATAGATTCCAGCCATGTGACCACTGGGGGGCACATATTTCAAGCCATCCCCACTGGGGTTAGCCGCTTTGGTCGCCGGGTCAAATACCTGAATCCAGGGGAAATAGAGGGCGGCGTAGTCGGAGCTAAAGGGTTTGAGGAGCGCCACCAGATTGGGGGCACTCAGGTTGACTTCCTCGGGTGTGTCGAAGATGGCGACGCGATCGCCCAAGTTACGACAATGGGCGTTGATGCTGTCCATTGCTGTGCGACTGGTGAAACCGGGGGCGGCAACGATCGCAATTTCATCGATCGCTGCAAAACTCTCCAGGGCATCTTCTAAATGCGCCTCACTCGCGATCCAGACCCCATAGCAACGAGTCCCCCCATTCCGGAAAAAGCCGTTAACCGCATGGGCCAGGGTATTTTGGCCCGGATCGCTAGAAAAATCCCCAAAAAAGCGCCGAAATTCCGAGAAATTAGTGCAAAGTTTCACTTCACCTGCCGAAACCGTTGGGGCTGAGACCGCAGGAGAAGACGGGGCTGAGGGAGATGCCGGTGCCTCTACCTGTAGCTGGTAGTATCCCGTGATCGCGAGGCTAGCCCCAGGAGCCGCATTGCTTGTTGCGGTAAAGGTTAAGGTAGGCACGCCAGCGACCAGGGTCAATGTGAAGGCTGTGCGTCGGTTCCCGTCCACAAAAAAGCCTCGCGTATCCTCTGCTGTCACAAACCCAGTGATCGTTTCGCCCGCGCCCAGATCATCCGGTAGGGGTAAGGGGAACGCCGTCGTTGTTCCGTCACCTGTCCCGATCGCCACCCGATTGTCTGCATCGCCTACGGCCACAGTCCGCACCGTCGTACTGGCGGCTGGGGCACTGGTTGCCCCCACGTTAATCACACCAATAAAGCCAGCGGTACTGGTGCCAACCCCGGCGATCGGGGCTGATCCAGAGGCAACTTCTTCGACATAAACACCGGGCGACTGATAGGGGGACATGGGAACTCCTTGAACAGGATGAAAGGGTAAAGGGTGGAAGGGTAAAGGGTGAAAGTTATGGATTTACGATCGCGTGAGGGTGAAATCTAGGGTTTGGACTTGGCCGGATTGCAGGATGATTGTTTGGGTAAGGGGGATGTAGCCCTTGGCGCTGACCTGCACAGGGCGGAGTTGGGGTGAGGCTTCGAGGGCGGCGAACTGGTAGGTGCCGTCGGGGTTACTGAAGACGCGATCGCCGCTACCCACTAGCTGAATGAACGCCATCGCCACAGGTTCTGCTGCGGCATTGTGAATTGTCCCCCGCAGGCGAGTCGTGGGCATCACCAGATCCAAAAACTGTGGCTGAATTGTCCCATTGGCCTGAGTTGTGAGGGTTAATGTCTGTTCAACAGGCAGATAGCGACTGCCCCCTTGGGGCACGCTGGCCTGTAACCCATACTCACCGGGGGGTAAATCCAGAAAATAGAAAAATCCATCGGTACGGGTTGGGGTGTGATCCCGCGTTGGTTGATTGGCCAATGCTTGTAACCGCCACCGTTGCTGCAATTCCGCAGGCACTGCTGTCAGGCGAATCTGCACACCGGCTAGGGGATAGGCCGTATCCACCTCCGTCACCCGTCCTGCGATCGCAACTTGCGGACGAATGCGGTGTTGCCAGGAAAAAGTACGCACCATTGCAATTCAAAACTCAAAACTCAAAACTCAAAACTAAGCCCCCACCCCTGCAACCAACGGCACCTCGACAGGGTCCCAAACGGGAACCGTGATCGTGACGGTGTAGTGCAGAGTAACCCGTGGTTTACCCCCCATTGCCTGCCAAAACTCCCCCAAGCTATTGAGTTTGCTTTGGCGTAGGGCAAAGGCCCGCACAGGAGGGTCTAGCCCCCGTAGTTCTCCTTGCAAGATTTCCCTGGGGATCTCCCGGTGGCGCATCAGGGCACGCATCACCTCGCCCAGAATGCGATGTTCATCCTCAAAGGGATTGGGAATATGGGCGGGCCAAGCGGTAATCAAATAGGAACAGTCCACCCGATCCGATGGGGGTCGCTGGATACCCTGCCCCGTGCGCTGCCGTTCTAGGGAACCCACTACCCGCCGCAGTTCCAGATTCTCCTGAATGTCATAGAGAAATAAACTGAGGGCAGGGAGTTGTACCTGACTGGTAAATTCGCTATCGGGGGCCGCAAAACTAAGCGTGATCCGTGAGGCCGAATCTGCTGCTACCAATGCCGGGGGGAGTTCCTGCATTAATAGGGCGGCTAGGGTCCGATCTAAGTCATCTAGCATGGCCCTAGCTCAAATAGAACGATCGAAGAAGGACGGATAGTCATCCTGATTGGCTTACACCTGATTGGCTTACAAATGAAATAACACGATCGCAATCAGACCATTTGGCCGGGAAAACCCTACCCCATACCGAAGCGGGTGGGCCTCCAAAAAAACAAAAGTCCAAAAGTCCACAAAATTGATACTGTAGGGACGGAATAAAAAGCTACTTAAAAATTTCGTTAACAATCCCGATCGCTGACGGCAATAGGCGTTGCGATCACACTAGCAAGTTGCCAAGACATTTCTCCAAATCATACGGGTAATTCCTTGGCAGCGGGAAACTACTTAATATTTTGTTGAAATTGCTACTACCTGCCTGTTTGGGTCCAATTTCGCGTGATGAAAAAATGAAGGGAGCAACCCCGCAATAGCGTTACTCCCCTGCTATTCAGGATGGTAAAATGGCACCCACTGACTACTTCAGTGTACTGTATTCCTCCAGAACGGCATTGACCATAAGCTTGCCCATTTTCTGGTATTCACGCCGGGTTGCGTGGACAATATGTTGCATTTGAATCCTGTCCTGATCCGCAGCCGCAAGAAAGCAAGCCGCCAAGGCAATGTTACGAATATTACCTCCAGTAATCTCTAATTTGCGAGCGAGGGAGTCGAGATCTAAGTCATCAGCACGGGGGATTGTTTGCGGCCAGATTTGTTGCCAGATTTGTCGGCGCTGTTGATAACTGGGGAGCGGAAATTCCACAATAAAGCGGAGTCTGCGGACAAAAGCATCGTCTAAATTGCTACGCAGGTTTGTGGTTAAAATGGCCATCCCTTCGTAGGCTTCCATTTTTTGCAGCAGGTAGCCAATTTCCAGGTTGGCGTAGCGATCGTGGGCATCTTTAATTTCGGTCCGTTTGCCAAACAGGGTGTCGGCCTCATCAAAGAGAAGAATGGCATTGGCATGGGTTGCGGCGGTAAAGATGCGATCGAGGTTTTTCTCGGTCTCGCCCACATACTTACTGACCACCTGGGCTAGATCAATTTGGTAGAGATCGAGTTGCAGTTCGCTGGCAATCACCTCGGCGGCCATTGTTTTGCCTGTGCCAGGGGGGCCGGAAAATAACACATTCACCCCTTGGCCCCGCTTCATTTTCTGCGCCAACCCCCAAACTTTCCACACCTGGTGCTGGTGCTGGGCTTGCTGGCAGATTTCCCGCAGTTGGGCCGTGGTGTCCGCTGGCAAAACCAGATCTGCCCAGCTTACCTGGGGGGCGAGTCTTTGGGCCAGGGTGGCGAGTTCATGGCCAGTTTGGGCACGGGCCGCCCCATAGAGGGCCGCGATCGCTGTTGTCGAGACACGGTTACTCTCACTAGAAGCATCATCTCCCGTTGCGATGGTCTGTTGAGCCGTGATCACCGCACTGGCGATTTGGGTCGAAGTTAGCCGGAAGCGATCGGCAAGAACCGCCATCTCGGCCTCGGTTACCACCAGCCCCGCCAAGTTTAAATAGGTTTGCCAAAACTGTCGTCGTTGGGCCACGGTGGGCAGGGGGAAGGTAATGGGGACAACACCGATCGGCCCGGTGGGGGTCGGCTCCCAGGCCATCTGTCCGGCTAAACTAGTGATCCCAGGTTGCTGGGCCACGGCGTTCAGGACACGTTCGTACCAGGGGAAATGGGCCTCCGATTCTCCTGTGGAGGTGCTACGCGATCGCAAACGATCCACCCCCTCCAGGTAGACAAAAGCCGCCTGGAAATGGGCTTCCCGTAGAGCTAGCTTCAGCAGGGGTTCAACCTCCCCGGTGGGGAACAGGATGAGCTGGCCTAAATCAATCTTCAGGATGGGACGACCCAACTGGCCTGCGATCGCCAGCAGGGCTTGCTGTTTCCCCATCACATCCGGCCCCCCCAGATAAAGACAGAGGGGACGGGCGCTTTGCCAATGCTGTTGGACGAGGGGGGAGCAGTTCACTTTTTTGAGAGAAAAATGAGGATAGAGGGGAGAGTCTAAATT
>JBBILC010000138.1:0-12771 GCA_037445115.1 Coleofasciculaceae cyanobacterium bin_20 | reverse complement strand
TTTGAGCAAGCCCAGGTTGATTACTGCTGCGGCGGACAAAAGACCCTAGCCGAGGCGTGCGCCAAACGGGGGATTGATCCGCAAGCGTTTCTAACGCAGTTGGAAGACTATGCCAGGATCGAAACTGCACCAGACGTGAATCTAGCGGCCTTGTCCCTAACCGAATTAGCTGATCACATTGAGCGTATCCACCACGCCTACCTGCATACGGAACTGCCCCGGTTGGAAAAAATGGCGACGAAGGTTGCCACCGTTCATGGCGAAAAAGAACCCCGGTTAGTGCAAGTCAAAGACATTTTTCTGACCCTGTCAGCAGAACTCGCCACGCACCTGATAAAGGAAGAACAAATCCTGTTTCCGATGATTCGGCAATTGGAAGCCAGCGACACCCTGCCCACCTTCCACTGCGGCACCGTGGCCAATCCCATTCACCGCATGGAATTTGAACACGATGAAGCCGGAGAAGCGTTGCGCCAACTGCGCCAACTGACGGACGACTATACGCCCCCAGCATGGGCGTGTAATACCTATCGTGCCTTGCTCGATGCGCTGTCCACCTTTGAACAGGACATGCACCAGCACATTCACAAGGAAAACAATGTGTTGTTCCCCCGTGCCATGACGATGGAGCAGCAAAAAGTCCATCCCTCCTTGGGCTAAGCCAAACGTTTGAGTCGTATTAGCCAGATGGGCCTATTTTTGCGATCGCTGTCATTAGAACTGCTTTTCTCCTAATGCTTATGCTCTTCAAGCTACTGGTCATTCTGCATACCTTGGGAGCTACCATCTGGGTGGGTGGGCATTTGGTACTGGCGGTCACCGTGCTACCCCAAGCCTTGAAAAACCGTGACCCCGATCGCATCCATCAGTTTGAAGATCATTTCGAGGGCTTTGGGTTAGCTTCGCTCTTGCTCCAGGTCGTGACCGGGTTGTGGCTCACCGGGATCTACTTTCCGGGCTTCCAAAATTTCCTGGCGTTTGATTCATACCTATCAACCTATATCGGGATTAAGCTGCTTTTGCTGCTAGGCACGCTAGCACTGGCGGTTCATGCCCGTTTTTTCATCATCCCCAACCTAAGCAAGGAAACCCTGAACGCCTTGGCCTATCACATTGTGGGCGTCACCACCCTGGCCGTGCTGTTTGTGGTGTTGGGTGCAGGGATTCGCCTGGATGGCCTGAGTTAACGTGAGTTCGATGACCCTCACCCCAACCCCTCTCCCACAGGGAGAGGGGCTAAAAACCTACGTTTTTCCGTTACTCCCCCTCGCCCCGTTTGGGAGAGGGGGCTGGGGGGTGAGGGAAGTTGTACGGTTATCGAACTCACGTTGAGTTAACCAACTCCCCGACACTAGCTTTAATCGAAGATGTATCCCGTTCTTTCCACGCAGAAACCAGAACAATCACCCTGTCTGGTTTCCGCAAGTGTTAACGCTGGTGGGGGCGCAGGCTGAAGCCCAGGCGGCAACGACGATCGCGCCATAATGGGTCATATCCTGCACATCCCGCCCGATCGCTGATGTCTCCGACCCATCCTGACTTAAGCTACGAACCCCTGATCCGCCTGGGCTGCTTCTTTGGCGTACTGATCCTGATGGCCCTATGGGAAGTCATGGCCCCTTGTCGCCCCCTACTAGCCCCCAAACCCCAACGCTGGGGGAGCAACCTGAGCTTGGTGGTCCTGAATACTGTCCTCCTACGCACCCTATTCCCCTTGACAGCCGTAAATCTGGCAGTGATCGCGGCGGAACGGAGCTGGGGCATCTTGCCCTGGTTCACACTGCCCCCGTGGTTGGGGGTGGTCTTATCGGTCGTGCTGTTAGATTTGCTTATCTATGGACAACATGTGCTGTTTCACTTCTGGCCACCCCTCTGGCGTTTGCACAAAGTCCACCATGTCGATCGCGACTTTGATGTGACCACTGGGTTGCGGTTTCATCCCCTGGAAATTCTGCTGTCAATGGGAATTAAATGGGTCGCGATCGTCCTGTTAGGAACCCCCGCCCTGGCTGTGATCATTTTTGAAATTTTGCTTAATGCCACAGCGATGTTTAATCATGGCAATGTGAGCTTACCCAGGGAGATCGATCGCGTTCTCCGGTGGGTGATGGTTACCCCCGATATGCACCGGGTACATCATTCGGTAATTCCCCAGGAAACCAATAGCAATTTTGGTTTTAATCTGCCCTGGTGGGACTACCTATTTGGAACCTACCGCGATCGTCCCGCCTTGGGGAATCAAGACATGACGATCGGGCTATCGGACTATCAACAAGATTTACGGGTAATCCAACTTCCCTGGCTGTTGTTGCTGCCCTTCCGTAGACCACCCCATTCTGGTGAGCTAGTGTGAAACTGTGCTCCCCTAGTGCAGCAACTCATCAATTGCGCACGGTTTGTAGGGCAGGCTTTACAGCCGTTCCCTCTCTAATGAAGTACTGTCAAGCCTGGTCAACAAGGGGCTTAAGCCCCTTGTCTGTACCTCACCAAGTATGGAAGTGCTGTAGCCCGTTACGACTAAAGTCGTTACTACGAACATTACCTCACCAAGTATGGAAGTGCTGTAGCCCGTTACGACTAAAGTCGTTACTACGAACATTGCAAAATTTATTATGTGGTTTACTAACCTAGATCCCCTAGCCTATAGCGATGGCCAGCGGTTGTAACCCGTCTAATTCGCAACCCTAAGCCGTGCACCGTAACACCATGCGCAAACGAAGGCCCTTCCCCATGTCCCATTTTCCTAATCCTGCTGCGTCCTTGCGTGTATTTATCAGCACGGGGGAGGTGTCTGGCGACCTCCAGGGTGCCCTATTGGTAACCGCCCTGCGGCAACAAGCAGCAGCAAGGGGGTGTGAAATCGAGATCCTGGCAACGGGAGGCGAACGGATGGCCCAATCGGGAGCAAAGCTGTTAGCCAATACCAGCGCGATCGGCTCGGTGGGTATTCTGGAATCCCTACCCTTTGTGTTACCGACCCTTCGCGCTCAACGTCGGGTTCTGGCTGCGCTTCAGGAATCCCCTCCCGACGTGGTGGTGTTGATCGACTACTTGGGGCCGAATTTGGGCATGGGTCGGGCGATCCGGAAACACTTTCCAGGCGTTCCAATCGCCTACTACATTGCCCCCCAAGAATGGGTCTGGTCCCTGGGGGATGGCAATACCACCGCCATTGTTAACTTCACCGATCGCCTCCTTGCCGTTTTCCCTGAAGAGGCCCGCTACTACGAACGCAAGGGAGCCAACGTCACCTGGGTCGGCCATCCCCTCCTCGATCGCCTCTCCCACTTTCCCAGCCGCGCCGCCGCCCGTGCTGAACTAGGCGTTGCCGATGATCACCCCCTGATTGCCCTCCTCCCCGCCTCCCGTCCCCAGGAAGTGCGCTATCTCTTACCCGTGATGTTTGCCGCGGCCCAACAGGTGCAGTCCGCCCTGAACGAAACACCCGGCCATCCCTCTTCTCCCTTCTCCCTTCTCCCTTCTCCCTTCTCCTCTCCCCTTTTCTGGATACCCCTATCCTTAGAACGCTACCGTCCGGCCATCGAAGCCGCGATCGCCCAGTATGGTCTCCGGGCCACGGTGCGATCGGGCCAAACGGAAACGATCCTGGCAGCGGCAGATTTGGCCATTACCAAGTCGGGAACGGTCAACCTGGAGTTAGCTCTGCTAGAGGTGCCCCAAGTGGTGTTATATCGGGTTAGTCCGGTGACAGCGTGGGTAGCGCGTCATCTGTTGCGGTTTTCAATTCCCTTTATGTCGCCGCCGAATTTAGTGGAAATGAAACCGATCGTGCCGGAATTCCTTCAGGATCAGGCCACTCCTGACGCGATCGCCCAGGCAAGCCTTGATTTACTGCTAAACCCAGAACGCCGACAACAGATGCAGGCCGACTATCGGCAAATGCGATCGGCGCTGGGGGAAGGGGGCGTGTGCGATCGGGTTGCCCAAGTGATTTGGGATCTGGCGACAACCTAGCCCCGTGCCCTCGCAAACTCATGACCATAGGCTTCCACACAGCGAACAAAGATCTCGACGCCCATACTGAGGGCACTTTCGTCAAAGTCAAAGCGGGGATGATGGTGGGGATAGGTGAGACCTTGTTCCAGGTTGGCCGACCCTAAAAAGAAGTAACAGCCAGGGACCGCTTGCAGGAAAAAGGCCATATCTTCAGCCGCCATTGTCTGGCATTCCGGCACCACACCCGCCTCGGTTTCCACCACTTGCGCCGCCACCGATCGCACCAGATCAGCGATTTGGGCATCATTGATCAGGGGTGGATACTGATCCCAATAGGTGAGGTCATAGCTCGCACCGTGGCATTGGCAGACCCCCTTCATGATGCTGTCGATCCGCTGATGGAAAAAACCCTCAAAGGCGGGGTTAAAGTACCGAATCGTACCGCTGATATGGGCTGAATCGGCAATGACATTGTGGGCACTCCCGGCATGAAATTCCCCGATCGTGACCACCGCCGATTCTAGGGGATTGACATTACGAGCAACGATCGTTTGTAGAGCATTGATAATCTGGGCACCGACGACGATGGCATCAATTGTTTGGTGAGGAATGGCCCCATGTCCCCCCTTCCCCTTAATCGTGCAGTGGAAGGTTTCGACCCCAGCCATTTGGGCACCGGCCCGTACCCCAACCGTGCCCAAGGGCAGGTTATTCCACAGGTGCAAACCAATGATATTGTCCACATGGGGATTTTCCAGCACCCCCGCCTCAATCATGGGTTTCGCCCCCCCAGGTCCCTCCTCAGCCGGTTGGAAAATGAATTTCACAGTACCTGCAAAGTCAGCCCGGTGTTGCGCTAGGTAATAGGCCGCCCCTAGGGCGATCGCCATGTGACCATCATGGCCGCAGGCGTGCATCACCCCCTCCCGTTGGGAGCGATAGGGCACCTCGTTTAGTTCCTGGATGGGCAAACCATCCATATCGGCCCGGATGGCGAGAACCGGTCCGGGTTGGCTACCGGCGATCGTGGCGACAATCCCCGTTTTAGCAATTCCCGTTTGGTGCTCAATGCCCCAGGCTTCCAGGCAGTGGGCAATAAACGCAGCCGTTTGCTCCTCGCGAAATCCGAGTTCAGGGTATTGGTGCAGTTGGCGTCGCCAGGTAACCAGTTGCGGCTGCAACTCGCGAATGGCAGGCCGGATCTGGGTCGCGACGTGTGGTGCAATTCGCGTTGCGTTTGCGGAGCCTCCCGCAAGCAGTGTCCCTGCGGGCATCGGTATAGCAGATAAAGACATAGTTGTTAATGGTCGAGTTTGATCGATGAATGGCCTTGGCATGGATCTTGGCCATACCCACCCTGGTATCTCCCCTAATAGCTATCTTGCTCATTGTTGGTAGCAGATCGCAACTGGGCCATCGTTTTTTGCGCGAGGTCAGTGGTTGCGGCCAAGCGGACGGCGGACAGGGGATGGCGGACGGACAACGAGGTATCCGTGGGTTCGGTGTGGGTGGATTGCCCAATGCTATGGTGTTAGAGACTGAGACAGATGGCAAACCTGTGACCGATACTGAACTCGCTAAGCGCCTCAAGGGCATTAACCTGTATCTGATTGGGATGATGGGGGCTGGTAAAAGTACCGTGGGGCACCTGCTTGCCCAGCATCTCGAATACCGTTTTTTTGATACCGATATTTTGATTGAGCGCGTGAAACAGCAGCCCATCACCGAGATTTTCCAGCGGGAGGGGGAAGCCAGTTTCCGGGCGCTAGAAACCCAAGTTTTGGCCCAGTTAAGTGCCTATACGCGATCGGTGGTGGCGACGGGCGGTGGCATTGTCCTAGCGCAGCACAACTGGAGCTATCTTCAGGAAGGGCTGGTGATTTGGCTGGATGTGCCGATCGCCGAATTAGCCCAACGCCTGGAAGCGGACACAACCCGGCCTTTGCTCACCAATGGCACTGATCCCGTTGCTAAGCTGCAAAGCCTTTTCGAGGCACGATCGCACCTCTACGCCCAAGCAGATTTGCACATTCCCATCACTCCGCCTGCGACCCCGGAGGCGATCGCTGCTCACGTCCTAGCCCAAATTCCCACGGTGCTCAAACCCACCGAGTAGTCCGACCATCGCCACTATCGGCTATGGGGAAGGCTTGTCTGGCGATCCGGAACCCTTCCCTCGCGCCGTGCGTACCCACTGGGATTGGGGACGGATCAAAAAGGCCACATACAGCGGAATTTTCCAGAGGATATAGAGTGGAATCGCGAGCAATAGCGTCAACGAAACCTGATCGCGGGCAAATCCCAACCAGGCCATTAAGATGGCCAGGGTCAGCATCCCCCCCGCGATCGCTAGGCCCAGGGTGGGTAGCCCACCCGTAATGCCTAGGCCCCAAGTCCCAACAGCCAGTATGAAAGCCCCCAACCAAAGCAACACTAACAGGGAGAGGGGGGGCACACTCAGATCCAACGCCAGGGCTAAGAGATCCAGTCGTCGTTGACGTAGGGCTTCCCGCACAAGCCGAGGTACCTGCTGGCCGATCGTTTGTAGGTGCCCATGTTCCCAACGGGTGCGTTGACTGGTGGCAGCACGTTGCTGCTGGGGGAGAGTACTGGTGACCCTGGCCTGGGGACAAAATTGGGGTGGATAGCCAGCGATCGCTGCATCTACAGAAAGTTGCATATCTTCCACAAGGTGATCGCCCACCCATGCAACCTGCTGAAGGACAGCCCACGGAAAGCCCATCCCCGTCCCCGTCAGAACGCAGGGTAGGCCCAATTGCTGTAGGCCCAAGGGGCGCACCCAATTTTTCACGGTAAATGCCAGGGCGGAAATACTGTCCTTAGGACTGGGTTCGGGGGGGGGAGCCATTAAATAGCGTGCTTGCACCGGACACCCCGTCGCCATTGCCTGCTGGGCAATCGCCGCCAATCCACCCGGCGCGACCCAACAGTCCGCATCCACAATAATCACCACATCTGGCGGCTGTGGCGCTAACAACTGGAGGCCATGCTGGAGGGCATAGCCCTTACCCCGTTGCTCCGCATTGAACCGCTCAGTAACCATAACCCCGGTGGAGCGCGCGATCGCGGCGGTCTCATCTTCACAATTATCAGCAATCACGACCAGACGATCCGGCGGGGTGAGTTGAGGACCTAAAGCCCGTAAAGTGGACTCGATCCCCAAGGCTTCATTGTGGGCCGGGATCAAAACCGCGATCGTGGGGGGGGGATCTAACCCGGCCTCTGACTGGGGTTTCTGGCTAGGGAACAGCGCCAGTAAGCATTCCAGCAAAAGAACCGTAATGGGAATCAGGAGGACGATCGCCAACGCGCCGAGCAGCAATGTGAGGGTGAGGGAAACCAAGTGCATAGGGCAGCAGGGATTGGGAACAGCAACGTTTACAGTGACGGATTTAAAAGTTTGTAGTGACGACTTTAGTCGTCAAAGCAGCCGTATCTAGACTTTGCCAACAGCTTCTTAAGAATGGCGCAGAAGCCGCTAGCGGTCTACCCGTCGTAAATGGGAGGGTCGCAGATAGGCTCCAAGCCCCTTCGGCAGAGCTTCAGGGTGAGCGGGACTCATCAGGCTTAGGATGAGCGGGACTTATTCGTAAGAATCGGATTCAAAGAGTTGGGCTAACTGACTGGCGGCGATCGCGGTATCGTGCTGTTGCTTCACCACCTGGGAACCCGCTTTGCCCATATCTCCCAAGCGCGCGATCGGCAGCGTGAGGGCCTGCCGCATGGCGGCAACTAGATCAGGAACCGAACCCGCTGGGACTAACCAACCATTGACGTTGGGGATAACCAATTCCGGAATCCCGGCAATATAGGTACTAATCACCGGACGACCGAGAGCCAAAGCTTCCATAATCACCACAGGTAAGCCTTCGGCAAAGCTAGGAAGCACCAGAGCACGTGCCGCGAGTAGGGCTGCCTGCACCTGATTCCCGCTGGCCCAACCCGTAATATGCAGGCGATCGTCCAGCCGATACTGGCTAATTAAGTCGGTTAATTCCGACCGTAATGGCCCATCTCCGACCAGGGTTAGCTGGAAATCAACCCCCGCTTGCGCAAGTTGCTGGGCGGCATACACCAACAGTAACTGCCCCTTTTGTTCGCACAAACGGCCAACACAAACGAGGTGGGGGCGATCGGGAATCGGTGTTGGCGTCGCCGTGAGAAATTGTTGATCCACCCCACAGTGAACCACCTGAATTTTGGACCACTGTTCATAGGGACACCACCGATACAGTTGACTGCGGCCAAAGGAACTGACTGCCACCACAAATCGTGCCTGATCAATTTTGAGCGCCAGCGATAAGCTCACGGGCTTATCAAACTCCTCCGGGCCATGTACCGTAAAACTGTAGGGAGGTCCCCCCAAGGTCTGACACAGGAGGGCGACGGTGGTTGAGTTCGTACCAAAGTGGGCGTGAACATGGGTTATCTGGTCTGCTTGGAACCAACGCAGCAGAACACACGCTTCGGCTAAATAGATGAGATGATATAAAACATTTTTTTCGGCCCGTTGGCTCAGTTTTAAGGCCAGAATTAGGGCTTGGAGGTAGCGATGGGGACGTGACAGTACCACCCTGAAGCAATGGATCAATAGCCCGATCATGCCCACGCTTAATACCACTTTTGTTTTGGCTAATTCAGCCACATCCTCCGGATCAACCAACGTTTCTTGACAGGGACGAATCGTAAAGCGACTGACTCGAACACCCGCCGCTTCCAGACTCAGAATTTCCCGCCGAATAAAGCTATGGCTAACCTTCGGATATTGATTAATGAGATAGGCGATCGTCATGATTTAGGCATGGAGACTGGCAAGATCGGCCCCTAGCCAACCGTAAAAAGCTTGCTGCTGGGCGGGGGTAGGGTTATCAACAGCCACAATTTGGTATTGTTTAGGCTGGGGGTTGGCCAGAATCGCAGTTGTCGTATAAAGTTCATCCTGCTGAAATAGCGTGAGTTGAATGGCTGTCCCAGGGGCGTATTGCTTGAGCCGTTCCCCCCATTTTTCCACTGTTACCCGTATCCCATTGAGGGCAAGTAATTCATCACCCGGGTTGAGACCCGCTTGCTCAGCCGGTGATCCGACTTCAACGGTTTGAATCTTCTCTTTACCTGCCTCGGATTTGAGGGTAATCCCCAGGTAAGGTTCCGCGTTCATTTCTACCTGTAAACGCAGGCCAAAGGGTTGGAGATACTTATCAAACGGTAGTTCTACGGTGCCATCGATAAAGTCCGCAAAGAATCGAGCGAGGGGCATCCCAGCTACGGATTCAATCACGGCTTGCAATTCCTCTGGGGTATACCCAATTTCCGGTTGCCCAAAGGTTTGCCACAGTTGGCGCAGCACATCATCCAGCGATCGCTGGTTATTATGGCGCGATCGAATCAAGAGATCCAACAACAGCGTCACCAGTTCCCCTTTGAGATAATAGGAAACCCGACAATTGGCGCTATTGGCATCGGGGCGATAGAGCTTAATCCAGGTGTCAAAACTCGATTCGCTCAGGGGTTGCACCCGGCGGCCTGGGGTTTGCTGTAAGCGGGTGATGTCCTTGCTGTAGGCCGCAAGGCAGGTCTTGGCATTGTAGAGGCCCGCCCGCACGGGAAGCAGGATATCGTAGTAGCTCGTGGTGCCTTCCGCGAACCAGAGGGAGGGGGTATAGTTCTCCGCCGTGTAATCAAAGGTTTCCAGTGCCTTGGGGCGGATGCGCTTGACGTTCCACAGGTGGAAAAATTCATGGGCCACCAGTTGCAGGAAGCGATTGTACTCATCCTGGGGTTGGAAGCCAAAGCGGGGATAGATGAGTGAGCAGGCGTTTTTATGCTCTAACCCACCGTAGCTATTGGCCGATAGATGGAGCAGGAACAGATAGCGATCGTAGGGCAGGCCCCCAAATAGATCGGCTTCCACCTGGATAATCTTGGCCATATCGGCCTGGATGTGTTCAGGATTGCTATTGCCCAGATCCCCCCAGATGACCAAATCGTGAGGTTTACCGAGAACGGTGAAGGTTTGGTGTTGATGGGGGCCAATCTCAAAGGGGCTGTCCACGAGGGTGTCAAAATCCGGGGCGATAAAGGTATTCACCCGATCGCTGTCCGGGGGGAGGGGGGTTGCGACCCGCCAGGTGGGATGGGGGGGGACGATCGTCACCGCGATCGGTGTTTTTTCCCAGCCAGGACTGTAGAGGAAGAGGGCCGCCCCGTTGAAATAACCGTGGGTGCGATCGAGGTGATTGGTGCGCACAGTCAGGTCATTGGCAAATACGCGGTAGCGAACCCGCACCCCCGCTGCCGGTGTCGTCGTGATGCGCCAGTGATTTTTGCTGACTTTTTGCCACGGGAGAGGGGTACCCTCCTCCGTGGCCGCCGTCAATTCCTGCACATGGCGAGCATATTCCCGGATCAAGTAGGAACCGGGTGTCCATACTGGCATGACGAGATCGAGTGTTGTTTGCGACCAGTGCTCTAAATGCAACTCAACCTCAAACAGGTGGGATTGGGGTTGGGGCATTGCCACCTGATAGGACCAGGTGAGGGTCGGTGGGGTCGAAGCTGGAGCGGGATGGACAGTAGCTTGAGTCACAATCAGCAACAGGGAAAGGGGTCATACCCCGCGATCGTACCAAGATCCCGGTTCAATTGCCGTACACAAATCTTGACCGGGGGGCTGGGGAATTCAAAATTCAAAACCTGAGGAGTGGATCAAGGGGTCTGACTGGCGAGACGCCTACCCCACAGCCTTGAAGAGACCTAAATTTAGGGGGAGGGGGGAAGCTGCGCAGAACCGGGCGGGACAGATGCCGAAAATCCGTAATAATGGAGGCGGTTCTTGAAGGATGTTCAGGATTCTGGGTTATCCCTAGAAATCAGTACCCATCCGTTTATCTGTAGATCAGTATCTGGGAGTAGCCCCCGATCGGTGTGAGGCCAAATGGCAAAGAGGAGACTATGGACGATTTACCCCAATTAAATGGATTAGCGACGGTTGTACTGTTAGTCAACGGCCAACCGATCACGATCGCGATCAATGGCAACGAGGCCCCGATTACCGCCGGTAACTATGTCGATCTGGTGGAGCGGGGTATCTACGACGGTGTGATGTTCCACCGAGTTGTACGGGAACCGACGCCGTTTGTAGTCCAGGGGGGTGATCCGCGCAGCCAAGACCCCAGTATTCCCGCCAACCAGTTGGGTACGGGCGGATTCATCGATCCTGCAACGGGCCAGCGCCGCAATATTCCCCTGGAAATTAAGCCCGTTGGCGCAGATGCTCCCATCTATGGCCAAACCTTTGCCGCCGCCGGGATCACCGTCCCTCCCGTTCTGCCCCATACCCAGGGCGCTGTCGCGATGGCCCGTGCCGCCCTCCCGGATTCCGGGTCGTCCCAGTTTTACTTTGCCCTCCAGGATCTCCCCGCATTAGATGGTAGTTACGCTGTATTTGGTTATGTTACTTCGGGTTTTGAGGTGGTCGATCGCGTGCAACAGGGCGATCGCATTCAGGTAGCTCGGATCACTGATGGCATTATCCCCGGTCGCGAGTCGGTCTTGCTAGATGCGGGACGGCTTAATACCTTTACCAATGCCATGAACCGGACCTCCGTGTTGGGGGGTGGCCCTAATTTCACCCAGGGGGATGATAGCCTGACGCTGACCCCGGCCAGTGATGCTAACTTGCGGGGTGCCCGTGCCCTGAATGGGAATGATCTGGTCACTGGTTCCAGTGGGAATGATGTGGTCCAGGGAAACCAGGGCAATGACACCCTCACCGGGTTGGGAGGCGATGACTTCCTACGCGGCGGCAAGGGGAATGATCTCCTCCTCGGTGGCGAAGGCAATGACACGCTCATCGGCGATCGCGGCACAGATACGCTGACGGGGGGACCGGGCAATGACACCTTTATCTTCCGGGTTGAAGCCACCAATGGGCCGGATATTACCCTAGCCGATCAGGTGACGGATTTTGGCAGCGGTGATCGGATCGCGATCGCGGGGGATTTGGGTCTCAGTGACCTGCGCTTCCGGCAGGTGGGCAGTGATGCCGTGATTGCCCTGGCATCGGGGGATATTTTGGGTGTGATTCTCGGCAGTAGTCCAGCCAGTGTCCAGGCGGCCACCACGGTTATTCCTTTGAGTGATTCGATCCTCGATATCGGCTAGGTCAAGACGTTGTCGTCTGCACCCAGCGAAATGTGAGGTTGAGGCGGGGGCCGATGGCCTTCGCCGTTTTGGGGACCGCATGTTGCCAATAGTGCTGGGTGGCCCCAGCCATGACCAGTAAACTGCCGTGGGACAGCCATAGTTTAACCTTGGCATCAGAGCGCGATCGATGGCGCAAACAAAAGCGACGACTGGCTCCCAAGCTCAGGGAAGCAATGACCGGATTCACCCCCAACTCTGGCTCATCATCACTGTGCCAACCCATACTGTCCTGCCCATCCCGATAGTAGTTCAGCAAGACGCTGTTGAAGGGGGCAGCGACTAGGGCCTCAACCTGGGTTTTCAGTGATATTAGCGTTTCGGTCCAGGGAAGGGGATGTAACAATAGACCCGAATAGCGATAGGTTTTACCGGTATCGCCATACCAGGCAATCAACCGAGGTTGCTGATAGCGTTTGCCGAAGAGGGTAATCGATTCCTGCCGCCAGGGCGTCTTGGCCAACAGACAGTTGAAGGTACGATCGGCCTCCGCTGAGGACAGACAGGGCGCATAGAGGGATAACTTCCCATCCGGGATAGCCATCTGGGTCAGTTGGGACGGGGGAGCAAACAAACTATCTGGCTCCAGTG
>JBBILC010000137.1:0-12840 GCA_037445115.1 Coleofasciculaceae cyanobacterium bin_20 | reverse complement strand
TCAAAATTCAAAATTCAAAATTCAAAATTCAAAATTCAAAATTCAAAATTCAAAACTTTAAAACTTTAAAAAGCCTGGAGTTGTAGCATGAGTTCCCCCCTGGTTGGCATCATTATGGGTAGCGATTCGGATCTGCCAACGATGCAGGCGGCGATCGCGGTTTGCGAGGAGTTTGGGGTGGCCTGTGAGGTGGCGATCGTGTCAGCCCATCGGACGCCGGAACGGATGGTAACCTATGCGCAACAGGCCCATCAGCGGGGATTAAAGGTGATTATTGCGGGGGCGGGGGGCGCGGCCCATTTGCCCGGAATGGTGGCAGCGCTGACCCCCTTGCCAGTCATTGGGGTACCCGTACCGAGTCGCTATTTGCAGGGCGTGGATTCCCTGTATTCGATCGTGCAAATGCCAACGGGAATCCCCGTGGCGACGGTGGCGATCGGGAATGCCCAGAATGCGGGGTTATTAGCCGTACAAATTTTGGCAACCCAAGATGCGGCCCTACTCACACAGGTGGAGGCCTATCGCCAAGGGTTAACAGCAATGGTCGTGGCGAAACAGGAACGACTCGAGCAGATGGGCTACCAAGCCTATTTGCAATCGGATCGCGCTAATCAAGCCAGTGCGTCAACTGGGTAAAGTCCAGTAAGGCTTCACCCAAGGCTTCTCATGGCTCGATCGCTAGTGCATCTACCTGGGCAGTGGTTTTGGGCGACAGGGTACCCACCCAGCGAGTGAGCAGTCTGAGGATGAGCGATCGCTGCGGCGAAGGTCCACTTTGTAGAGCGTGCGGTCTTTGATGTATGGTGGGTGTCTTGGGTGACTCAAGCGATCGTTCAGTGGGCAGCACACTTTGCTCAGCGCGCTCTCTGGGCATCGAGCCAACTAACCAAATCAGCCAACTCGGTAAAGTCCAATAACGCCTCGGCCAAGGCTTCCAATTGTTCCAGCGATAATGCCTGCACTCGCATGGTCGTGTCTGGCGCAAGGTTACCGATCCGGCGGGCCAGAAGTTTGAAAATGAGCGATCGACTCTCCTCCAGCCTGCCTTCGGCGATGCCCACCTGTCGGCATTGGCGTTCGCCTTCGCGCAGGATTTCTTGGTACCAGGGCGATTCACGCAGTACGGCCATATCCCACCCCATGATTTGTCGCACCATCTCGCTGTCTAACACAAAACTAGCAAAAAACGCTTTTTTTCGGGCGGGCGATCGCAGCGGTAAAATTCCGGTATGTATGACAACGTTTGCAAATTTCTGGCCGAAACCTATACCCAGGACTTTGCCCAGTGGTTATTGGGGGATGCCATTGGCTTAACCCAACTCAGCCCTTCGGAATTGTCCGTTGAACCGATGCGGGCTGATGCGCTGATTTTGCTGGCTGCCGACCAGCTCTTGCTCCAGATCGAATTTCAAACCCAACCAGAGGCCCCAATTCCCTATCGCATGGCCGAGTATCGCCTACGCGGTTACCGCCGGTATCCCAATCTGCCCATGCGCCAAATTGTGATTTACCTCAAACCAACGCGATCGGAGCGGGTCTACCAAACCGTATTTGAAATTTCCGGAATGCGCCATGAGTTTGAGGTGATTCGGCTGTGGGAATGTGCCCCCGCTGACCTGTTGCCGTTTCCTGGCCTGTGGCCATTAGCGATCTTGTGCGGCACGCCCGATAAACCCGCCACCCTCCAGCAAATTGCCCAACGTATTGAAAGTTTGCCCGATCGCGGCATCCAAGGTAACGTTGCGGCTGCGACTGCCGTCCTGGCCGGCTTAGTATTAGAGAAAACGGTGATTCAGCAAATCCTGCGGGAGGAGATTGTGAAGGAATCAGTAATCTATCAAGACATCCTGAGCAAAGGGGTACAACAAGGACTCCAACAAGGACTCCAACAAGGACTCCAACGGGAGATCTCGCTGGTGCTGCGGCTGCTCAAACACCGCTTTGGCGATCTGGAACCCACCCTTGAGGCGCGGATTCGATCGCTCTCCGTAGAACAACTGGAAGCCCTGGGTGAGGCATTGCTCGATTTCACCCAGCCGGAAGCGGTGACCACCTGGTTAGACCACCACGCTTAAGCAGTGTCGTAGGGTTCGTAAGCGATCGTTCAGGGGGCAGCACCATTTGCTCAGCGCTCTCTCTGGGCATCGAGCCAATTAACCAAATCGGCCAACTCGGTAAAATCCAATAATGCCTCGGCCAATGCCTCCAATTGTTCTAGCGATAATGCCTGCACTCGCGTGGTCATTTCTGGCGAGAGGTTACCGATTCGACGGGCAAGAAGTTTTAAGATGAGCGATCGACTTTCCCTTAGTCGGCCTTGACGTTCGCCTTCGAGTCGGCCCTGGCGTTCGCCTTCGAGTCGACCTTGACGTTCGCCTTCGCGCAGAATTTCTTGATACCAGGGTGATTCGCGCAGTACGGCCATATCCCACCTCATGATTTGTCGCACGATCTCGCTGTCTAACACAAAGCTAGCAAAAAACGCCAGCAAGGCTTCCAACTCGACCAATTGCTCATCCTGACGGAGCAACCCCAAGGCCCGCTGGACGGTTGCAACTTCACCTCCCTGTTTGAGAATGGGCACAAAGGGGAGTAAGGCATTGAGGGATTGCTCGAAGACAATGGCCGCCTCAACTTCCCAGAGGTTAATGACTCGGTAGCTTTGCATGGCGTCAATGCCCAGAAAGTGAGACTCAAAGCGATCGCAAATCACGACAGACGACGCTGGCGGCAAGATATTGACCAACACGGGGTAAACGGGTAACTCGTATTTCTCCGTGGCCAGGGCACTATAGGGCCAGGGCACTATAGGCGTGCATCCGCTTGGGCAGGCGGGTGTGGTAGCGAAGTTGCAACTCGTTGAGGATTAAGAACTCACCGTGGGTGGGGCTATCTGCTCTCACCAGGACATCATTTTCGCGACTGAGCCATTGAAACTCCGACCCTAAAATTTCCTGGGCCACGACATCTGTCTGTTGGGTGACCCATTGCACCCAAGCCGTCGGGGCTAACCCGATAAGGCGTTTGCCGCCAATGTCTGCTTTTTGGACCACAGGCCATCCCTTACGCAACGTTCACAGCATAGGACTTGCCTCGAAATCTTGACAATTAATCACCATCAATGAACAGAATTTTTTGCCAATGATCGGATAATAGGGGATCGTTGTTCACGCAGTATTCCCGGTAAGGGGGCAAAGATTCATGGGTCGCGCCGAGAAAGTTGTACTGGCCTACTCCGGCGGGGTAGATACCTCCGTCTGTATTCCCTATCTCAAGCATGAGTGGGGGGTGAAAGAAGTGATTACCCTGGCTGCCGATCTGGGCCAAGGGGATGAACTGGAACCGATTCGTGAGAAAGCCCTCAAATCTGGGGCCGATCAATCCCTGATCGCGGATGCCACCGCCAGCTTCATCCAGGACTACGCCTTCCCAGCGATCCAGGCCAACGCCCTCTACGAAAACCGCTATCCCCTCTCCACCGCCCTCGCCCGTCCCCTGATCGCGAAACTCTTGGTGGAAGCGGCAGAACAATATGGAGCCGATGCCGTGGCCCACGGCTGTACGGGGAAAGGCAATGATCAAGTGCGTTTTGATGTGGCGATCGCGGCTCTGAATCCTCAACTTAAGGTCCTCGCTCCAGCACGGGAGTGGGGGATGAGCCGGGAACAAACCATTGCCTATGGCGAACAGTATGGCATTAGCGCCCCCGTGAAAAAATCATCGCCCTACAGCATCGATCGCAACCTCTTGGGCCGCAGTATCGAGGCCGGTCCCCTGGAAGATCCCTGGTTTGAAGCCCCAGAGGAAATTTATCTGTTGACAAAGGCGATCGCGGACACCCCCGATACGCCAGCTTATATCGAAATTGGCTTTGAGCAGGGCATTCCCACCAGCATTGATGGCGATCACCTCAGCCCCGTGGATCTGGTCACCCGTGTTAACCAAGTCGCGGGCGAGCATGGGGTTGGGCGTATCGACATGATCGAAAACCGCCTCGTGGGGATTAAATCACGGGAAATCTACGAAACCCCGGGTCTGATTGTCCTGATCCAGGCCCATCGCGATCTGGAAAGCCTGACCCTCACCGCCGACGTGAGCCATTACAAGCGCAATCTGGAAGAAACCTACGGCCAGTTGGTCTATAACGGCCTCTGGTACAGCCCCCTCAAGGCAGCATTGGATGCCTTTATTCAGCAAACCCAGCAGCGGGTAACCGGCACTGTGCGGGTGAAGCTGTTCAAGGGGCAGGCCACGATCGTCGGTCGCCAATCCGCTAATTCCCTCTACAGTCCTGACTTAGCCACCTACGGAGCCGAAGATGTCTTTGACCACAAGGCCGCCGAAGGCTTTATCTATGTCTGGGGATTGCCGACCCGCGTGTGGGCAGAGAAAACGCGATCGTAGGCCACACTTCATTCTGGGGCAAATCATCAGGGCTTGCCCCCACTAGCCGTTGAGCACTTTTCTCCGGTGTCAATAGCTGGATTGTGCCGGGTATTCCTGGTATTTGGCCTCAACCTAATTTGAGGAGATGATTTGGATCGATGCCTGGCTTGGTCCAGAAGGTAACGCTTTGACTGCGTGCAATGCTAACTGGCAGTGCTTAAGGGCATTTTTTGGGGAGCGCTTCGATCTGGCTTTGAGGGCTTCAGCATCATTCTACAGATGTTGCGATATCTGTTTTGATCCTAAATACTATTATGGGCACCTCAAAAAATATCAATTTTCGCATCAGATGCGAGTGCCCTTCAGCAGATGCAGATTAAGAAACACGGTACCTTCCGTAATCCTCTATCTTCCGTTTTGTATTGAGACATAAATTAAGATCAATGTTTAAGGTAATGATTGTCGAGGATGAGATTATTGTTGCTCAAACGATCGCAACGATGTTGCGGCAGCTAGGTCATCAGGTAACGACAATTGTGGCAACTGGTCAAGCTGCTATTCAAAAGGCGGCTGAAATCCGTCCTGATATCGTACTGATGGATATCGTCCTGCGATCGGATATCGATGGTATTGAGGCAGCGGATTGTATTCGTCAACAATGGGGAATTCCCGTTATTTATCTCACGGCCTATGCTGATGATACGACGCTAGCGCGGGCTAAACAAACTCAACCAGTTGGTTATTTGGTCAAACCGATTAATGAACTGAACCTAAAGGTGGCTTTAGAAATTGGCTTGGCTCAGCACTACCATGTTCTAGAAAAGCAAACCCCTAATCCTTTAGATGTCTTATTTACCTGCATGAGTGATGGCGTGATTGCCACAGACCAACAAGGTTTAGTTACCTTCATGAATCCAGCCGCTGAACAGATGACGGGTTGGTTGCGCGAGGAGGCCCAAGGGCAACCTATCACGACGATCCTTCCTTTAGTGCATCAGGTTACCCAGGAACCGATCGCTAACCCAGTCTTAAAAGCAATTCGCGATCGTCAAGTCGTCTATTTGCAAGCATATGCAACCCTGATCACCCGCGATGGTAACCAGTTAACGATCGGGGATAGTGTTAGCCCGTTGCTCGATCAAGGACAGCCGAATGGTGCCGTGCTAGTCTTTTGGGATCTGAGCCAACGTCCCGCAGGGCCTAACCTCGCCCCCACGCTGGCTAAAGAGTTAGAACTCAAGCAACTGCACGATCGCTTTACGGATTTAGTAGTCCATCAATTGCGGACACCCCTAAACACGATTTTATCCTCAACGGGTCTCTTACAACTTTACAGTTCGCGTTGGTCAGAGTCCCGTACAGAAGAGCACCTAGCTCAGATTGAAACAGCAGTTGAGCAGATGAATCAATTGCTTGAAGCAATTACGTTACTGGCTCAAACGGAAGGGGTTACGCATCCGCTTGAACCAATCCCTCTTACCTTAGAAACCTTTTATCAAGATCTTCTGAATTCATTAACGCAAGAGTGCAAAAATTCCTCACAACGTATTCAACTTAATCTTGATCCAGCACTAACAACAATTATATTAGATGAGCGTCTTTTACATTATATTCTGTATAGCCTATTATCTAATGCACTTAAGTATTCAGATTCCGATCTGCCCGTACAATGCGAGATCCTAACTAATTCGACAACTCAAAGTGTTACTTTCCGAGTCGAAGACTACGGCAGGGGTATTCCTATCACCGATCAACCTCGAATATTTGAACCTTTTTATCGAGGTAAAAATGTTGAATCGATCCCTGGTTATGGATTAGGTCTAGCGATCGTGCAACGTTGTGTTAATCTCCAGGGGGGAGAAATTTTTTTTAGTAGTACAGTCGATGTTGGTACAACGTTTATTGTCAATCTCCCTATCCCCAATCCCTGAATCATGGCAAATCCGGAGCACCTCGCCCGACTTCAGCAGGGCGTTACCCAATGGAATCAATGGCGATCGCAGCATCCTGCAACCATCCCCGATCTGCGGGGACCCAGGTTACCAGAGGGGATTGTATCTGGATTGCGTACCTTGGTTGTTTACCTGGCCCGACTGACCCAAGTTGGGGTGGGATGTATGGCAACTGTGGTGTTGCTGTGGGGATTGCAAATGGCGATTGCCCCTACGGCGGTTGTCGTTCTATTTCTGATTAATCAGTTATTAATTCTCGGGTTGGTTGTATTAGCCATTGTGATGCCCCTGGCGATCGTGGGCTGGGCAATTCAAATGATGTTCACCGTATTGCAGGGCCATGATCTGCACTGTCTGAGTCTGCGGGGGGCAAATTTAAGTCGAGCGCAATTGATGGGGGCTAATCTTGATGGCTTGGATTTGCGATCGGTGAACCTCTACGCTGCTGACTTGCGCTTTGCTCACCTGCGGGGTACAGATTTACAACAAGCTAATTTAAGTCGCGCCAATCTCTTTCTAACGGATTTACAAGAGGCCAACTTAAGTCACGCTAACCTGCGACAAGCTTGGCTGATTTGGACTAATTTTGGGAAAGCCAACCTGAAAGGCGCAATGCTGAGTGAAGCGACCTGTTGGTTAGCAAATTTTCGAGAGACCCAATTGGATCATACAACGATGCCCAATGGTCAAATCCGCGATCGTTAACGGGAACCTCGATTAGTTGAGGCGGGCGGCTCCGCCGCCTCAACTCCTGATAATTATGTGGGCACCCCGAAAATTGGTATTTTTCGAGGTACCCTAACGATGGTTGCTGGTGTTTGTTATGGGGCAATAGCCGCAGCGGTCATGATTTTCCCCAACCGCAGCCTGGCACCGAGTAACCCCATCCTCCACCAAGCCCTACTCAACAGCCTCAGCATCAAACGCATCTACTTGGATAAACTGTCCCCAGAGCAGGCCGTCGCCTCAGTAGGGATGCAACTGACGATCTTACCGAAGCCGCAGATGGCTCAGGCCAAGGAGGTGATTACCAGAGTCCAGCCCCCCCGCCCAACATCCTGTCTACAGACAAGATCAAAGCGATAGACACTATCATTGCGCCACAAACCGGGATTGATATCAATAGGGTAGGGTGCATGGCCGGACTGTAGGGGCGATCGCGCCCGTCGGGCTTGTGCAGGAGATGAGCGATCGTCTGCTACAAAGCTGGCTATAGAGCAGTCACAGCGTTAGAGGAACAGGAGTCTCCTTAACAAAATTGGCAAAATCCACCCCTACGGACAGAATGGGGGGTAGGATAAGTGGTTTATGGTTTAAGGCTCTCTTCCCCTATGGCTCTTGGTTACGTTGCTCTGGTTCTCCACGCGCACTTGCCCTTCGTCCGGCATCCTGAAAGTAGCTACGTGCTGGAGGAAGAATGGTTGTACGAAGCGATCGTGGAAACCTATATTCCGTTGCTGAAGGTTTTTGAAGGATTGCGGCGGGATGGGGTGGATTTCAAGCTGACCATGAGCCTGACACCGCCGCTGGTGTCGATGTTGCGGGACCCATTGTTACAGGATCGCTTTGATCAGTACCTTACCCAGTTGCAAACGCTGGCGGCGATGGAGGTGGAGCATAATGCCCACTATGGCCATATTCGCTACCTGGCGGAACACTATTGCAAGGAGTTTCAAGAAGTCCGTGACCTGTGGGAAGGCTACGATCGCGATCTCATTACGGCCTTTAAGCAATTTCTCGACAGCAATAACCTGGAAATTATTACCTGTGGGGCTACGCATGGGTATCTGCCCTTGATGAACATGTATCCCCAGGCAGTTTGGGCACAAATCCAGGTAGCGTGTGAGCATTATGCGGAGAATTTTGGCCAACCCCCGAAGGGCATTTGGCTGCCCGAATGTGCCTACTATGATGGCCTAGAACGGATGATTGCCGATGCGGGGTTGCGCTATTTCATTATGGATGGGCATGGGGTACTCTATGCCCGTCCCCGCCCCCGTTATGGTTCCTATGCGCCCGTGTTTACGGAGGCCGGGGTAGCAGCCTTTGGCCGCGATCATGAGTCCTCGCAACAGGTGTGGTCGGCAGACGTGGGCTATCCGGGATCACCGGAATATCGCGAGTTTTATAAGGACCTGGGCTGGGAGGCGGAATATGAGTATATTAAACCGTTTATTATGCCCAACGGTCAGCGCAAAAATGTGGGCATTAAGTACCACAAGATCACCGGACGGGGGCTGGGCTTGGGGGATAAGGCGCTTTACGATCCCTACTGGGCACGGGAAAAGGCGGCGGAACATGCGGGGAATTTCATGTTTAACCGCGAGTGCCAAATTGGTCACTTGCATTCAATTATGGGTCGTCCGCCGATCGTGGTTTCGCCCTATGATGCGGAATTGTTTGGTCATTGGTGGTATGAAGGACCGTGGTTCCTGGATTATTTCTTCCGCAAGTCCTGGTATGACCAGAAAACCTATGAATTGACCCATTTGGCAGATTATCTACGCCAGAATCCCACGCAACAGGTGTGCCGTCCGGCCCAGTCAAGTTGGGGGTTTAAGGGGTTCCATGAATACTGGTTGAATGAGAGTAATGCCTGGATTTATCCCCATTTACACAAAGCAACGGAACGAATGATCGCGCTGAGTCACCGTGAACCAGCGGATGAATTGGAATGGCGGGCCTTAAACCAAGCGGCCCGTGAGTTACTCTTGGCCCAATCCTCTGACTGGGCATTCATTATGCGCACGGGAACAATGGTGCCCTATGCAGTACGAAGGACCCAATCCCATTTAAAGCGGTTCACCAAGTTGTTTGAAGACTTGAATGCGGGAACGGTGGATTCGGGTTGGTTGGAAAAGGTCGAGACGATCGATAATATTTTCCCCAGCGTTAACTACCGGGTTTATCGTCCGTTGTAGAGATGACTATGTGATATTGTTCAAACTCAGTTTGCGGCTGGGGGTGTCCAGTAGTAACCAGAGTCTGAGACGAAAGCGCACTAAGCGACCACGCCGATTGGTACAACAGCCATCGGCCCAGACTTCTCCTAGCTGGTGATGGCAGGGAGGAACATCAGCCGCTGTCAGCCAATTGGCTAGCTCACCAAAAAAGAGGGCATAAGCTACTCTCATGCATCTATCCCTAGAGATATAAAACGACTTTATGTATCAGGCGATATTAATATAAATATAGAATAAAAATAGGAAAAAGATAGAAATTAACAAAAATTTCATGAGAAAGGATCTTCCTGATGCTTAGCAGATTCTGAATATCGAATCAGTTTCAGTATTCATGAACTACTTTTGTGTTAGTAGTGTCAGCCCTACCCCCTAGTTCAGATTGCTTGCAAGGCTAATAACTACCGCGATAATTAGCTTAGACAGAGAGAAGTAACGCACCCTAATTCATAAGATCATATGAGTTTGGCTCGTAAATCTTGAATCTTCGGATGCAACAGGGTATTGCCGTAAAGTTCTAAGAACCTACTGGTAAGAAAAGGGATTCTACGACCTGTCGCTTAACCTCAGGTTTGCAATAGATATCTCGCAGTACCATATCAGCAACTAAATCTGCAATATAGATATAGTCATTAAGAGTTTGAAGATCCTCTTCATCAATGGAATGAGCATAACCTAAGCTCAGATATTCTTTTGTCACCTGATTCAACGCTTCTAACCATTGCTCCCAGACTTTCGGCATAGCGTCCTCAGAGGGAAAAGCTTGACTTAACTTCTGAAGTGGCCTTGCCATCTCAGGAACACCTGCCTTGGTCAGTAAGTCACGTAACTCGATAAAGTACTGCTTCAGGTTTTCTTGGTAATTCCTATAGGCTGGATCAAATTTCTCTAGCTCTTGCAATTTCTCCTCTGTCTTACCCTCAGCCCGATCGGTAACCAAGCGAGCAATAACGGCTAGTCTTAGCACCAAGGTAATTCTAGGTGTGGGCGGGGTTAGGCAGTCTTGCAATTGATTGAATCGACGTAGTTTGGCTGCTAGTTGTTGAGCTTCGCTACGGACAGCCTCAGTGTGACTGTGCCTAGAGAAAGCGGGGGTTTCCAAATCGTAAGAACATAGGCAAGCTCTCCAAGCCGCAGTACTAACTTTAGCTGCTTCAGTAATCTCCTGTAACCACTGTAAATGTTCTTGAACGCGATCTTTACCTTTTTCGATGCTAGAAACAACAATTTTCTGTAGATAGGCAAGCAAGTGTTTAAGCATAGGTGCAGCATCTCTTTGCCTTTCTGCCAATAGCAACAGAATGTTTCTATAATTGCGATCGAGAAGATGTTTATTTAGCACTTCATCGAGTTTTTGTGTATCGTTGCCAATCTCTTCCAGTAGGTATTGGACAACAAAATATTCCTGGAACGAGCGGTGAGCAAACTCATAATGATCTTTTGCCGTCCGAATTAAAAGTCCGTGTTGAGCTTCAATAGCAAATAGGACTGTCTGGGTATCGATCTCTAAGCTACTGTCAGTAACACCGGGAATATTTTGCATAAATTTCTTAATTTCGTCTTCGAGTTCCCAGCGTTGCCAAGCAGTTTTGCCAATGGACATTGCAGCAGCAGCAATCCGGGTAAAGAGGTCACGGCGACGTTGGCGAGTGAGCTTCTTGTCATAAATCGGTTCTCGCTCTATTCTGCGAAACTCATCCCACTTTCGCAGGTAGAGTTCAACCGCATCTTCCAGGAGATTGGCCTGATTACGAGGAAAGCCATAGTCATTCTCATAAAGATGGCAGAGCAGCGTCAGTAGTAAAGGATTAACGGCTAGTTGTTGGGTTAATGGATTTTCTTGTAAATCATGTAAGAATTCTCCTGCTAAGTCAGGTGTTTCAGCGGTAGTAAACCATTTGTCTACAAAATCCTTGATTTGTGCTTCTGCCCATTTAGCAACTTCAACTTCAATAAAGAATCTCGGCGGATGCTCCGTACCACCAACACGGCAAGTCAGGATGTAATGATTTTTAGGGAATTGCTGGACTAATTGCTCAACTTCATCATAGAATTTACCAATTCGAGCCTGGGGAATCTCGTCTAGACCATCTAGTGCTATCCAGAAACACCCTTGCTGAAGTCGATCCCTGCTCCACTCAACTGCTTCAGGTGCATTAAATCCACCGGATACCAATTCCTGGATAATGGCATCGATTAGACTTATAACTCTAGTCTCAGATAACTTGATGTAGTCAATCAGGCTAATAAAAACTGGAATTTGTATAGGAGAAATAGAGATCCTCGTAGAGATACAGTGTTTTAGAAGTGTAGTTTTACCTGATCCAGTCGTCCCCCAAATCATCAGCCTTGAATGCTGACGGAAAATATCTTCAATATTGACACTTTTCAACCTAGACAACTTCTTGTTTTCGAGTTCAGACTGTAATTCAGGTAAACTTCTAGGTCTTCTACTCTGTAAATCTTCTTGTAGTTGACAGTCAACATAGATCTCAGGCAAAGCACGTGGATGGGTCATGTAAGGAATCCGTACAGAGCCACATTTTCTGTGTAAATATTCCTGATAGTCTTCTAGATAGCTAGCTAGTCGATCGTCACTTAGTACTAAAGATTGTATTTCTGTAGAAACATCAAGATTTTTTAGAGACTGTAGGGCATCCTGATAGCTATCAATCTCTAGCAGAAATTTACATAGATAATTGAGGGTCACAGGACTTATCTTAGGCTGGCTATCCTCCTTGAAAAACTCGCGTAGGGTGCGTTCCCCCACGACATGGCCCCCTTTCGCTTTGGGGAAGTTGAGATCAAGGGCATCTATCAGGTTAGAAGGTGAGCCACCACACTTACGCTCATAAGCCAATTTAAGCTTTTGATAAATCAATTTGTCCACTACAACTGATGTACGTGCCATATCTTATCAACCCAACGCTTCTCTTACTGCGTGACTATACCATACAGAGAACGGAATTAATTTCACCACCTGAAAGTATTTCTACTTAGGCAATCAACCTTAGCTTGACAAAGAAATACGCTTGTTTGAGGTCTGTTTCAAGAAACCAGCTTGATGACCTCTAAACAGCTTTACGCTGCTTCTGCCATCTAGCAGCACCCTCTTGGCCGCTTATACCCTAATGGCCCATATAGTATAACCCTTAAAACATGCAATGGCAACCCTAAAAACTTTTTCTCTAAATTTTCCTATTTTGCACTCAATCTCCATATTATTCCGTTTTTTACCCTGTTTAGCGACTTGAAAACACGTATCTAAAATTCTAGTATTTTTGAGATTGTCAATGCAAATATTAGCAAGCCTTAATTTAATAAAATTTAATAATCCTCAAACCTTCCTAAGTGATCAATTTAAGACCTTAAAATAAGATTTATTTCCAATTTTTTCTGTTAACTATTCAATTTTTTCTGTTAACTATTTACCTATATTTCTGTTTTTTATACATCTCTGTTTGGACAACTGTTAGGGTATTACACATGGGAGCAGTTCACTTTTTTGAGAGAAAAATGAGGATAGAGGGGAGAGTCTAAAT
>JBBILC010000136.1:0-12873 GCA_037445115.1 Coleofasciculaceae cyanobacterium bin_20 | reverse complement strand
ATACTGCATTCTGTCCCTTTTTTCCATCGCTTAACCTAACTTTCAACACTTCTGAGTTTTTACATCATAGCAAGTAATAATCTGAATAGCTATACAGGCTTCCCGTCCGTGAGTGAACTGGGGTAATGAACGTAGCTAAGGTAGTTGTATCGATCGAGAAAGATATATAAAAAACGATCGCACCGGAGTGAAGGCGCGATCGTTTATAACGCAGTCTCTAAAATTACGCAATTTATCCACTCGCGAGTAAACTGTGGGCTAGATCAAGAAACTCATTGAAATAGGTTCAAATTCTTGGTGGATATGGGATACTGAATCTACCTCTAGCAGATCTTCCTGACTCTAGCACCCACACGCAAGTAGATGATGATTGCTCTTCTCATATAGTCACAGATTGATTAATAATCCTTGCATTGTCTTGACCAGTATTATTATTTACAAATAGCAAATCATTCACATTTAAGCTAGTAAGTTCATTATTGGTGAAATTGACACGAATCACTCCATCAGCATCATAATTTCCAGGAACAGAATGCCACTCTTTTCTCCATCCATCCTGTCCCCATTGATTTTCACGGATGTTCAGATCAGGGATGTTCAGATTGCTAGCAAGACTGTTGACCTCTAATCCAGATCTCAACATCCCTCTAAATACACCAACGATGGCGCTATGGAGCTTCCCTGCATTGTCAAACGTTGGGGCTATGTTTCCTGGAAAGTCAACAATATAAGCACGATGAGCAGTCATAGCATGATTATTATCTCCTGGTAGGCCAAGCACAGCGGTATCTTCTGCGACAAGAGAAATTGAACGATTTGCAACAGCGCTAAGATTAGGAAGTTCATCTTCCAAGCTATTTCCATCGTTATCTAAGTCATAATTTTCAGCAGGAAATGCGGGATCGAGAGATGCAAAACCTGCTATCTTACCGTAACGTTCTGCAACTTTAGTCAGAAGTAATGACCCAAGACTATGTCCATAGAAATAAAGGTTATTAGGCTGTGTTAGACCCAGGTTACGTAGACCTTGATATACACTATTGGCAACTGCACCAATTCGACTTCCAGCAGAATTAGGAGGATTGGAGCTATCCGCAGATGCATTACGCCAATCCAAGAAAAGAATTTGAGTATTGCTAAAAATACTAGCAGAGGTAGGCACTTTTATGCAATGCCCCCATCTCATTTATGGAAAGTGGTCTAAATTCTCACACGTTCAATATGTCCAAGGAAGCATCAAGTTTGACGCCAAGTAAACTTTTTGTGATATTAAATATTCTCACTTGAAAAGTCCTGAAATTTACCCAATCTTGACTGAAGCTGAGCCTCACCTGTGCATTTCCCTGTCCAGCTGCTTTCGCTCCCCTGGCAGAGGCACCTCGCCGACCAGGAAAGGAATACTGGCTACTGACCCCGAAGCCGGAAGAAAAGTTTCTGCGCTTCCACCGCCCAGAACCCAACCGTACTCATCGCCAGACAGATCCCTAACTCCTGCGGCGATAGCCCCTGGGTACTGAACATCCCCTGGAGCCAGGGCACATAAATCACTAGCATTTGGAGGACAAACGTCAACACCACCGCCCCCAGCATCGGTTTATTTGCCCAAAAGCCTGGGCCAAACACAAAATCATGCTCAGATCGCATCGCCAGCGCCAGACTAATGCGAGAAAAAGCCAGTGTTGAAAACACCATTACCTGCCAGTGGGTCCACTGAGCACCAAAGAAATAATCTCCCGCGAACAGGAAGATCAGCCCCATCAGGCTCCCCACCCAGATAATGTCACGCCCCACCCCCCGGCTAAACACACTTTCATTCGGGGGATAGGGTGGACGCCGCATCACATTACTTTCCGCCGGTTCCACACTCAATGCCAGAGCCAGCAACCCATCTGCCAATAGGTTAATCCACAAAATTTGGGTGGGCCGCAGGGGCAGCGGCAGCGCCAGCAAAGGAGACAGCAGCATGATCACCACACCACTAGCATTCCCTGTTAGGTTATAGCGAATAAATTTGCGGATATTGTCATAAATCACCCGCCCCTCTTCAACCGCTGCCACGATCGTCGCAAAGTTATCATTCAGCAGCACCATATCCGCCGCCTCCTTTGCCACATCCGTTCCCGTGATCCCCATCGCCACACCAATATCCGCCTTACTCAGGGCCGGCGCATCGTTCACCCCATCCCCCGTCATCGATACAATATGGCCGCGATTTTGCAACGCCTCCACGATCGCCAACTTTTGCTGTGGTGACACCCGTGCATAGACCGCAACGGCCTCCACCTGCTGCTCCAATTCCGCCAGGGATAGCTTATCGAGTTCTTGACCCGTGAGATACCGACCGTTCTGGGCAATTTCCAGTTCTTCGGCAATGTGTCGTGCCATCAATGGGTGATCACCCGTAATCATCACCGTCCGAATCCCCGCCCGGTGACAGGTTTGCACCGCCGTTTTGGCCTCCGGACGGGCCGGATCGAGCATCCCCACCAGTCCGACAAAGATGAGATCCTGCTCTAGGGTGACTTCTTGCCCTGGCAACGGTAGTGTTTGCACTGGCCGGAAGGCAACGCCCAGGACACGGGTACCCGAACTCGCAAGGCGATCGTTGCGTCCCCGGATCTGCTCATCCCATTCTGGCGTTAGCGGCTCGGTGCAGTCATCCACCCATACCTCGTTACAAATTTGCAACAACCCATCGACAGAGCCTTTTGTGAACGCCAAATAGGGCGTTTGGGGCAGCGAACTGAGCCGGGGCAGCAGCCGTGAGGAGGGGTTGTCACATTTCCAATGGTCACCTTCTTGCTCAAGACGATGGATCGTGGTCATCCGCTTGCGATCGGAATCAAAGGGCGCTTCTGCCTGCCGGGGCAGCAGTTCTTCCAACTCCTCCTTATCCAGACCCAGGCGATCGGCGGCAACGACTAGGGCAATTTCGGTGGGGTCCCCGATCGCCTTGGGCACTTCCGAATCCGAACATTGGCCATCGGCGGGGAGATCGGCATCATCAGGAACCAGGGCGTTATTACAGAGCGCACTGCCCACTAGGGTCAGCGCCATTGGTTCCGGAAGTTGGGTCCCTTCTCCGGGCTGAAAAATGGATTTATTGCCATCTAGGCGGGAGGTAATTTCAGCAAAGGTTTCACGCAGATCTACCCGTTGTCCGGCTAGAGATAGGATCGTGACCGTCATGCGATTTTCGGTCAGGGTGCCCGTTTTATCGGAGCAAATCGTGGTCACTGATCCCAGGGTTTCCACCGCCGGGAGTTTCCGGATCAACGCCTTGCGTTTCAGCATTCGCCGCGACCCCAAGGCCAGGGCGATCGTCACCACAGCGGGCAAACCTTCAGGAATAATGGCAACGGCAAGGCTGACGGCGGTCAAAAACATCTCCTCAACGTTTTCACCTCGCACGATACCAAAGCCAAAAATTACCGCCACGAGGGCCAGGGCCATCAGCGCCAGACGGCGTCCCAATTGATCCAAGCGACGCTGGAGGGGGGTGGCTTCCGGTTCAACCGAATGCAGCGAGTCGGCAATTTTGCCTAACTCCGTACTCATCCCGGTCTCCGTCACCACCGCCCGCCCGCGACCATAGGTGACGATCGTGCCCATGAAGAGCATATTGTGGCGATCTCCCAGGGGTAAACTATCATCCGTCAGCGTTGCCACACTTTTCTCCACCGACTCCGACTCTCCCGTAAAGGCAGACTCCTGGGTGCGCAGGTTGGTACATTCCAGCAAACGGGCATCGGCAGGGACCTGGTCCCCGTCCTCCAGTTGGATGATGTCCCCTGGGACGAGTTCACTCGCCACCACCTCTTGCCACTCGCCGTCCCGCCAAACTCGCGCCTTGGGCACCGCCATTTTTTTCAGCGCCGCAAAGTCCTGTCCCGCCTTATATTCCTGGGTAAAGCCGAGCAGACCGTTAAAGATCACGATCGCCATAATTGCCGCCGCATCATTGAAGTCGGCTAGTAGCCCTGAGATGACCGCCGCCACAATCAGGACCAACACGGTGGTGGCGGTAAATTGCTCCCACAGCATGACCCAAGGACTTTTGGGAGGGTGTTCTCGGAGTTCGTTTTTGCCGTAGTTGACTAAGCGTTGACTGGCTTCTGCTCCACTCAAGCCAATGTCGATACGGGTATCCAATTGGTGCAATACGGTCGTGGGTTCAAGTTGATACCAGGTGGTCATGGGTGCAACCCTTGTGTAATCCAGTTACCCGGCTTGTCGCCATCTGCAATCGGGCGTGAACGCGTTGTCCAAGGCTGAGCTATCCAAGGCTGAGCTATCCAAGGCTGAGCTATCCAAGGCTACGTTTCCAATGCCACAAAGGGGGCCACCGCTTGTTTCTGGGGTAAGCAATCCGGTACGGAGAAATTGGGTAGATGGGATTATGGCACACAGAGTACCAACGACGTATGGACACCAATCTAAAGTTTTTATATACAGCTTGCGGCCTTGAAGGGAGAAGTGTGGGTTGGAGGGTGATCGCTCATGGGAGCCTGGGGATGGCTATAACTTCCGGTCATGGCTGGCACAGGAGACAAGTCATTCCGATTCTAACGGGTTAGTGAGAATCCCAGTCAAATCGAGGCTAAACCCTGGGAGGATAGGTTCTCCCGATAAGCTTGCCGGGTTCATCACTAAGTCGGGGACTTGCTGGGCACGGTAGATCTCCACCGTTCGGGTTTTCGGATCAAGCAACCAACCCAGTTGTAGGCCGTTTTCCTGGTACTCGCGCATCTTGGCCCGCACGTCTGCTAACTCATCGCTGGGGGAGCGGAGTTCGATCAAAAAATCGGGACAGAGGGGGATAAATTTCTGGCGTTGTGCCGGAGTCAGGGCCAGCCAGCGATCGCGCTTGATCCAGGCAACATCGGGCGCACGGATCGCCCCATTGGGAAGTTTGAATCCAGTTGAGGAGTCAAAGACGTGACCTAAGTGCGTGGATTGATTCCATTGCCACAGTTGCCCAATGATGCCAGCATTCCTCTCGCCCGTTTCTCCACCGGTTGGGGGCATAATAATCAATTCTCCTCGCGCCGATCGCTCTAGCCGCAGGTCACGGTTATGCCGACAGATTTCCTCAAACTGTTCATCCGTCAGTTCTAGGGTCGGTTGTAGGGCGATCGCGAGTGTACTCATCGGTAGGGTGATGACTCTTGGTCAGGGCTGAGGCATCGGTGACGCATCCCTACGATTCTAACGGGTTAGTGAGAATCCCAGTCAAATCGAGGCTAAACCCTGGGAGGATGGGTTCTCCCGATAAACTTGTCGGGTTCATCACTAATTCAGGGGCTTGCTGGGCACGGTAGATTTCCACGGTTTGGGTTTTCGGATCAATCAACCACCCCAGTTGCAAGCCATTGTCTTGATACTCACGCATCTTAGACCGCACGTCTTCTAACTCATCGCTGGGGGAACGCAGTTCGATCGCGAAATCGGGACAGAGGGGGATAAATTTTTGTCGCTGTTCGGGGGTGAGGGCTTGCCAGCGATCGCGCCTCACCCAAGCGGCATCGGGCGCACGAATGGCTCCATTGGGCAACTTGAATCCAGTTGAGGAGTCGAAGGCAACACCTAATTGACTTTGCTGGTTCCACACAAACAGGTCTGCGCCTAACTGGAGATTTCGTCGTCCGGTTTCGCCGCCGGTGGGGGGCATAATAATCAATTCTCCGCGTGCCGATCGCTCTAGCCGCAGGTCACGGTTATGCCGACAGATTTCCTCAAACTGTTCATCCGTCAGTTCTAGGGTCGGTTGTAGGGCGATCGCTAATGTGCTCATCGGTAGGGTGATGACTCTTGGTCAGGGTTGAGGCATCGGTGACGCATCCCTACGATTCTAACGGGTTAGTAAGAATACCAGTCAAATCGAGGCTAAACCCTGGGAAGATGGGTTCTCCCGATAAACTTGTCGGGTTCATCACTAATTCAGGGGCTTGCTGGGCACGGTAGATTTCCACGGTTTGGGTTTTCGGATCAATCAACCACCCCAGTTGCAAGCCATTGTCTTGATACTCACGCATCTTAGACCGCACGTCTTCTAACTCATCGCTGGGGGAACGCAGTTCGATCGCGAAATCGGGACAGAGGGGGATAAATTTTTGTCGCTGTTCGGGGGTGAGGGCTTGCCAGCGATCGCGCCTCACCCAAGCGGCATCGGGCGCACGAATGGCTCCATTGGGTAACTTAAACCCGGTTGAGGAGTCAAAGGCAAGACCGAGGTTATTTTGCTCACTCCAGGTTCCTAAACGGACGGCCAGTTTCAGATTGCGGTGACCGGTTTCTCCACCAGTAGGGGGCATGATAATTAATTCTCCGCGTGCCGATCGCTCTAGCCGCAGGTCGCGGTTATGCCGACAGATTTCCTCAAACTGTTCGTCGGTCAGTTCTAGGGTCGGTTGTAGGGCGATCGCTAAGGTCGTCATCGTGGTTTTAGTAACGCTTAACTACCGTTGTAGCGGTCTCAGGTGGCTGGGTCAAGCAAACAGGGCAATTCGTTCAGCAGGGCATCTTTCCGCAGGTCCCTAGCCAAAATGCTCCCGAACCTCTACGATCGCCCTTAACCCCCAATTTTCCCCTCTCCTGCCGTAAACCCTGCCTATAGTGATCGACTTGTCTCAAATCTGGCTGTCAATACAGACAATAGCTTATGATTACCATCTCTCTTGAACTACCAGAGACAATTTTTTCCTCCCGTCGTAAGTCTCCCGAAGAATTTGTACAAGAGATGCGCCTTGTCGCTGCCATTAAATGGTATGAAATGGGTGAGATCTCTCAAAGTAAAGCGGCTGAAATTGCTGGAATTACTCGGTCTGAACTTTTAGATGCGTTTGCTCACTATAAAGTTGATTTTATGCAATATACTGAAGCAGAATTACAAGCAGATCTGGATAATACCGAATCGTAAAGCCATTATTAATACTTCACCATTGCTTGCTCTTTTCAAAAGTAACCAAGCCAATCTCCTCCCTCAAGTCTTTGCAGAGATTCTAGTTCCTGGAGGCGTTTTGGCAGAAATAAACGCTAAACCTGACGATCTTGTTACTCAACAGATTCAAGTTACAACTTGGCTTCAAGTTATTGAAAATGTCTCAATTACCGAGTTGATTATGAATTGGGATTTAGGTAGGGGAGAATCAGAAGTTTTAAGCCTTGCTCAGCAAAAAGTAGGATATACGGTAATTCTTGACGATCGCGCCGCGAGGAGATGTGCAAAAGTCATGCAAATTCCCACGATGGGTACCGCAGCCATCCTTATTCTTGCTAAACAAGCAGGACTAATTGAAGGTCTTAGCCCCAGCCTAGACTCACTCCAAAAGGCAGGTCTATATCTTTCAGAAGATCTCATCAAAAAGCTTTTAAGGAAAGTAGGGGAGTCTTAGTCGCGATCGTGACTCCCCAGCAACAGCTAGATGAAATTCTCCTCAACCAGATCCTATTGCAAAATGATTTCCTAAAAACGCAGGCCAGGAACCCGAATTGGGACGATTTGTTGAATAATGCCCAAGCCAATGCCGAGCGCAAAATTATCAAACCAACTGTTGACTTCCTGTTTGGAGGGTTGGGTGGCTTCGACGTTATCGGGGGGTTTGTTGTCGATTTTCAGAGAGGCAATTTCAACGCCTGCTACCCGAGTTGATGACCGGAAAAGGTTAATGGGCACCGCAGCATTCAAACCCGTTTTAATTTCCTCTGTGCCGCCGCTGGCTTCCTGAACAACACCCGATCGATCGCCCTGGCCATGAATCCCCACAACCCGACCGCTGACATCAAACACGGGTCCGCCACTCATGCCTCGGCGGGTGACGGCATCATAACGGAGGGTGTAGCCGTTGGGGCGGCGATCGGGGCGGCTGGTGACTTGACCGGCGGTAAATTCGTATTCCCGTTCGCCATTATTTTCAATGGATTGGGGATAGCCGGAAATATAAATGCCGGAACCGATCGTGGCTTCGTCGGAGTCACTAATTGGAGCAATAGGATATTCGTCACTGCTTTCAAAAAAGACAATGGCGAGGTCGGGTCCACTCTCGCTTTGTTGCAGGCTGATAACCGACTGGACAGGATAACTCTTTTTACGACTGGTATAAATGCTGTATTCAGTGCTGTTATTGCTAACCACATGGTTAGCGGTGAGGACGGTGTAGGTTTTGCCGCTGCGGGCGATGATCACGCCGGAGCCGCCGTAGTCGTTACCGAGGGCATTATCAATACGGACGGTGGTCGGGATGGCAATTTGGGCGACTTCTCTGGCGGTTTTGGCCATTGCGGGTTGAGTGATCACGATCGCGGCGATCGTGGCGGTTCCCGCTAGAAGGCTGGTTAGGGATTGGGCTTGCCAACTGGATCGGCTCATAACAGAACTCCTCAAAATTAAATAGAAAACAATTGGTTCAAACTGATACAAACAGAATCGGACTCAGTTAAGTTTGGAAAAGGGAATGTTCAGATCACTAGAGTTATCGGCTACTGGGTGTATGCCACTTTTCCCCCCTCACCCTAAATCCCTCTCCCACAAGGGGAGAGGGACTTCGACTGGCTCCCTTTGTGGGAGAGGGACTTTGACTGGCTCCCTTTGTGGGAGAGGGACTTTGACTGGCTCCCCTTCACCCCTACTGGGGGAAGGCGTTGGGGGATGAGGGGGAAATTGCCAGGACTGGGATGCTCCCCGACGACTCATAGCGGGGACAAACTGGAAATAGGTACTGATGGGAATCCCCCAACTGGCGTTGAGCATTCGTTCCAAGAGATCGGGATCGGGTTCGCTGCCGTCTTCAAAGGCGTAGACACCAAAACCGGGATCGCTATGCTTGCGGCGACCGTTAATGCCCA
Source organism: Coleofasciculaceae cyanobacterium bin_20 (assembly GCA_037445115.1). Classification (GTDB taxonomy): domain Bacteria; phylum Cyanobacteriota; class Cyanobacteriia; order B231; family B231; genus Trichothermofontia. The sequence continues at coordinate 4,029 of JBBILC010000136.1, read as the reverse complement.
CCAGTAAACCCTGGTTGTTAAAAATGGGACCGCCGCTCATGCCGACGACAATATCGTTGCTGTAGCCGAGGCGGTAGCCTTGATAGAGGGCTTTGGTCGGTAGCAGGGAGACGATGCCGGGGCTGATCCGGAGGCCCTGAATGCCCTGATCAAAGGTTGGGTTAAGGCTCTGGCCTTGGTACATGGGAAAGCCTGCGGCGTAGACGGTTTCACCGATATAAATGGGGTCGGTTTTGAGGGGGGCGATCCGGTAGGGGATTGAACTGGCGAATTGCACGATCGCTAAATCGGTATTCCCCAATTGGCGGGGCGATCGCAGTAACCCATAGCGACGACCGTCGGGGGTGAGCAGGGTATGGCGATCGCTGAAGGCGAGGACGTGCCAACTGGTGAGGACGGTGTAGATTTCCCCCTGGCGTTGGATGAGGACACCAGACCCGGAGGCCCCGGTGGTGAGCAGGCGCACGGTAGTTTGGCGGGCCAGGTCGGTAATGGAGGCCGGATCGGGTTGGTAGGGGGTGGGACCAGGGGGAACGCTTTGGGCGATGGGGGGGAGGCTGGCTAGGCCAAGGAGCAGGGTGAGGGTGAGTCCCAGTCCTGCCCATCCCCATTGGGGGTGTCTTGGCGGTAGCGGCGATCGCGCCATTTACAGGTCCCTCATGCCGCCGGTGGAGACGGGTTGGGGGTTAGTGGGGTTGGTGGGTTGATAGGTTTGGCTGGGGGCGGGTAGGGGGTTGGCGGTGGGGCGGGCGCTGGCTCTGGCCTCATCGGCGTCGAGGATGGAGCCGACATCAATGTAGGGGATGCTCCCGCTTTCGTTGAGGGCGGGGACCCCGGCTTGGCCTTCGCGGAGGGCGAGGAAGTTATGGAGGGTACGCACGGCATCTTGACCGGGGCGGAGGGTATAAATGAGATTTTCGCAACGGCCATTGACTTGGCTGGCGGTACACATGACGCGCTGGCCGTTCATGATCCCGACGGTGACGTATCTCAGGCTACGGGCTTGGCGATAGTTTTCTAAGCGGGTGCTGACTTGCTGGCAGCGGGTGAGGGGGTCGAAGCCCGCTTCGGTAAAGGCATTGGAACGCCAGTTAATCCAGAGTTCTCGTCCGCCTTCGGAGTTTTGGTAGAGGGTGGCGGGGGCACCGTTATTGTTGCCGCACCAGAAGCCACGTTGACCGGGTCCGGGTTGGGCTGGGCTGGCTTGGGTACTGAGTATGAGGCTGCTTAGGGTAAGGCTGGCAAGGGTAATGAGCGATCGCGGACTAGGACGAAGGGGCTTCATGGTTGCTAATGGCTCCTAAATGTCAGGAATATTTAACGTTGAAGCGGGTCTAGCGATGCTTAGGGATGCTTCGATCCCATAGTTCCCAGTTTAGCGGGGAAAGGTATCAAAAATAAAATTTTGTAATGGTTTGGGGTTAAGGCTCAGGGGGATCTGATATACAAGGTCTATCTGCTCCGACTTTGTTGTTGCTGGAGTTTTCCTATGCGCCAGGTTCGTCGCTTCTGGTTTCTGGCTCTTGGTTTCTGTACGGCGATCGTGGCGTATCTGTTGACGCCGGGGCAGTGGCTCAATCGGTTGGTGGCGGTGGCGCTGTGTACGGTGCTAACGACGGATCAGGTGTGTTTGCCGCAGGGGATGGCGGGTCGGGCGGTGGCGGCGATGCCGAGGGTTGAGGTGGCGCAGCAGGCTGAGGATAGCTTAATGGCGCAGCGATCGAGTGAGTTTGATGATGTACCCATTACCCCAGCCCCCTCTAATATTGTCACCCCACCCCCCTATCCCGTTAATCCCGGTCCCAATTTCCCTGTCCGCCGCCCCGATTTTGATGAATTTGAATCGCGTCCAGAGCCAAATAGAGTTGAATCACGGAATAATTTTAGAGTAAGTAATCTGCAAGTACCAAAACTAGATCGTGCCTTCTCTCAAGTCTCTATTCAGAGTACATCACTAGATACATATGACATTAATCTTGTAAGTCAGCAAGGATGTTCTATAAACATAAAGCTTACAAACAAAGATAGAGATACAAAAGAAGTTATCCGTTTTACATCTGCCAATGATCAAGTTTGTGGTGCTGAAGCATTTACAGCCTCAATATTTCCAGATCAAAGAAAATTTGAAATCATACTAGATAAATCTAACGACAAATTAACTTTTGAATTTATAAACTTTGAATCAGTCAGGACAACTTATCAAGATTCTAGAGGTGGAGTTAGAACTGAAGTATTTCCAATCCCAGAGGAATTAAAAAGCTATATTTTATCTGAAATAAAGTCAAATTCAAGCGAAGAAATTGCCTTTTTTCAACAGAAATCTAATCAGAAAACTTGTGAAGGCTTTAAAAAGTTTTGTGATTACACATCTTTAGCTGGTGGATGGGTTTCTCTTTTTAACTCTACTGTTGGGTTACCCTTTTTAGCTGTTACTGGTGGTGCAGCTTTTGGATTTTCAAAAGGAATCGAACTTGCTTTGTGGTCAGCTAACTGGTTATGCTTTGCTGGCTTTGGAGGAATACCCCCTATTTCGTTTCCTTGGATTAATGCCGGAAGTACTTCTTTGATCAGAGGAGCTTATACTGGAGCGACTTGGGGAACAGATATAGCACAAGGATCAATGATACTAGGTCAAAAATTAGCTGAAAGAGGAAATCATATTAACTCATCGTCATCTGGTGGGAAGCCTTCTTACTGTGAAGAAGGTTTAGGTATTAATTGGCAGTCAGAAAAACTTGCGCCCTGGCTCAAAAATCTTCATTCTCAAATAAGCAATGTACTTCCTTTTGGTGATTGCTCTACACACTGTGACGATAATAATGACAGTCAAGGGAATGATAGCGATACTCCCATTGCTCAAAAGCGTCATGGTGATAGGAAAACAGGTACCAGCTATGGTGATCCACATCTTATTACCTTTGATGGTTTCCGCTATAGCTTCCAAACAGTAGGTGAATTTACTCTCGTTAAGTCTACTGATGACAGTTTTGAAGTACAAACTCGTCAATCTGCTGTGCCAGGTCGGGATTTATCCATGAATACAGGGGTCGCTATTCGCTCAGGGAGAGATCGGATAGCTGTCTATTCCAAATTCTTCCCTGACTCAGATACCAGTACCCCCTTACGAGTTAATGGTCGTCCCACTGTCATCCAAGGTCGTTCCTTGTCTCTACCTAGCGGTGCAACTATCTATCAACAGGGAGAACATGATTACCTCATAGAAGTCCCAACTGGTGAACAAGTCGCTGTCAAATCGGTTCGTATGGGCAGTGCAGAATATATGAACGTCACTCCTTCTGTATTTACCTCTCCGTCTGGACTCTACACTGGCCTTTTGGGCAACCTCGATGGAAATCCCGAAAATGACTTACGGAGCCGCAACGGGAGAGTTATGCCATCCCGCTCTACCTATGGAGAAATCAAAAACATTGTCACACAAATTCTTCCTATCCCTGGGGTCGTTCCCCTAGGGTTAGTTGAAGATACCGCCTTCGATCAAATTTATAAAGATTTTGGAAATAGCTGGCGCGTCAGTCCTCAAGAATCCCTCTTTGACTATGCACCTGGACAAAGCACCGAAACCTTCACTGACAAGAGTTTTCCCAAGCGTTATCGAACGCTGAGTCAGCTTTCCCCTCAGCAGATTGAACAAGCCGAGAGGGTCTGCCTAGAAGCAGGCGTTGAGCCTGATCTACTTGACGGCTGCATTTTCGATGTTGGCTTTACTGGCGAAGCTGGTTTTGCTCAATCAGCCGCTAACGCAATGAACTTGATTAACCAGTTTAATCGTGTGATTCCAGGTGGTCTCCCCATCCCACGGCTACCAGTAAGGATTCCTGGCTTACCTTTTTAGGGAGAATAAATTATGGGAGGAACCCCTAATGTTTTGGACCTACCGAGTCTTTCGCGATTCTGCTGGTCGTTACGCCATCCGTGAAGTCCTTTATGAACCCGATGGGCGCATCATCAACTACGGCAAACATCCTGTTGCCCCCCTAGCCACCTCCCTCACAGACCTCATCCAACTGG
>JBBILC010000135.1:0-13078 GCA_037445115.1 Coleofasciculaceae cyanobacterium bin_20 | reverse complement strand
CCGTGGGGCTGGTTTTAATCCGTGGGGCTGGTTTTAATCCGTGGCAGGCAAGATGCCTACCCCACAAAGTTTGCGGATAACGGCGAAAAGGCTCAATTACCCAATTAACGGACCAGCAGGCTAACGCCCCCGATCGCGACGATCGCGCCTAAAACCGCTCGGAGACTCACGCGATCGCCCATCCCGGCAGCGAAGGGCAACACAAATAGGGGACTGGTGGCTCCCAGGGCTTGCACAATTCCAGCGGCGGTGAACTTGAAAGCAATCTGTTGCAGCCAAATCGCCAGGTAGGTACTGAAAAAAGCTGTGAGGGCGATCGTGGCGCTGAGTTTGGGTGAACGTAGGGGTTGAAGCTGTCGGCCTAGGGAAATCGGGGTGAGCCATAACCATGCCCCCGCTAAAGCCACCCCCGCCATCAGACGGATTTGGGTAGCCCAGAGGGGACTAATTTCCCCCTGGCTCAATACAGCACGGGACAGGAGTGCCCCTAGCGCATGGGTGGCTGCCGTGAGCAGGCCAAAGCCAATTCCCAGGTGGCGATAACCGTGTTCCCCCAGGGGTGCGCGATCGACCATCCGCTCACTGATCACCCACCCCACCCCGGCAATCGTCAGTCCCATGCCCAATAGCTGCACCCCCATCAGGCGTTCCTGCAAGACCACTGCTGCCATCACGGTCGTAAAGGGAGCGGCCAACAGGCCCATGAGGAGCGCTTGGCGGGCACCCAGATAATTCAACGTTTGGAAATAGAGGGTATCGCTGATTCCAATGCCCAGGGCACCACTCAGGCACAACCAGCCCAGTTCATGCGGGTGATGGCGAACCCAATCCACTAGCAGGACCGTTGGGGGCGATTGCCAGGCCAGGGTGAGACTGATCAGCATCAGCGCCACGATACCCTTGGCAAAGTTTAAGACGAGGGGCGATAGGCGGTGCCCCATCTGGGCATAGACCAAAGTAGCGATCGCCCATAACCAGGCGGCCCCCAATGCGGCCAATTCCCCCCGCCAAGCTAGACCCTCAAGCATACGTGATTAACAGCAGTTTCATCAATGTTAATCATCGATTATCGATATTCAATCAGCAATTTCAATAATCAACTTCAAACCGGGCGACGGCGGTCCCTGGGTAGTAGTGATTCAGGATTTGCAGGTAGCTATAGCCCTGCTCGGCCAAATCCCGTGCCCCTAGTTGGCTCATGCCATGCCCCTGGAACGCATCCATCACAATCTCATCTGAGGCGGCATAGAGGGATTCCACCACCCCGCCGTGGTAGCTGACAAACTGGCCCGCCGTGGCATCGACGGCCTGGATGGTGCGATCGGCGATCGTCTCCAACCCCCGATACACCTGGTAATACTCCGTGGCCCCGATATGGTAGAGCGCATTCACGGGCCGGAAGTAATAGACCAGCGCGTAGGAGCGGGCCGCCACCGCCTGCGCCTTGAGGGCCTCCATGTCCCAACTGGGGGATACTTCACTCCCCACAACACTGTAGAGATAGCGCTTGAGGTCCACCGCGTTAATGGCCCAAATGTTCCCAGAGCGGAGCACCAGTAATAAGTTGCCCGGATAGCGGCGATCGTTCAACCGGAAACTAGCCCCTGGCGGCAGGGCCACCCCGACCATCTCCCCTAGGGAGGCCCCATTGATCTGGATACCCCCACCCTCCGTGGCCACTTGATAGGCTTCTCCCGGCACCAGTTGCATCAAGGCTTGCCCCGATTGATCGACGATCGCAGCGGTGGTATCAACACTCAGTTGGAGGGCGTGTGTCCCTTCCACGATCGCCACCCGCATCTCGATCATGCTATCCACTTGGGCCGTTGCGGGTTGGAAGTGGGCCTTAGCCCGATCGTTAATCGCCTGTTGCTCTGGCGTATAGGCTGGTTTAGGTGCTGTCCCGATCTGGGTCTGAGCTAATGTATTCGCTGGGGGGGACGTTGCCGCTGGGGGGTAGGCTGGGGAAGCCGAGGGGAGAGACCGATCCGTCGCCAGTTGGGATCGCGCCGATGAGGCTGCCGGTAGGGGGGGCAAAGGGGTAGAAACGGCCACAGGGGCACTGCCCTGGCTACGGCCATAGAGCAAAAGGGTGGAAAAGGGTAGGCACCCCGCCAGCAATAAGGTCAGGAACCAGAGACGTTGCCCCAGAGTTTGCGACAACGGTGACAAGGGCTGTTTATTCATAACCGTCTCGGTGTGATCACAATCTAAGGCCAAGGTATCCGGAGAAGACTCTAACTACGTCGGAGAGATTACATACTAGGCTGAAATAATCCTAAAGGCATCCCCCTCTGGTCAAGGTGAGTGCGGCGCTTGCCAACCCCACGGGGCTAAAGTCGGCAATTCTACGGTCCCAGGTCCGTGAGAAACTTTCTTAAACTAAAGGGATCAGCTTACACTAAATACCGAAGGGATTGCATCACGACCGCCCGGAAGCAGCCCCCGCCCGCCCCTGACACTGGAACACTCCGTGGTTACTTGGGACAAAATTATGATGTGTCGTGTTCATTGTCAGACATACTATGAGCCTAGGGCGGGACTCGCTACCGTTCGTTGCCTACTCTTCTACCCTGGGGGCATTTGCCCCAACCCGGCGCTATCATGTCGCTTACTGTTGATTCATCCTTGTCCACCCATCCCCCTGTGTCTGACTCCAACACTGACTTGGCTGACTGCGTGATTGGGGCAGCCATCTTCGATTTGAATGGTCTGCCTAAGGAGTACTTTGTCACCAGCGATAACAACAATATTAGCTGGGTACAAACGATCTTCCAGGCCCTGGGCCTTCAATCCTTGCTGATGTCATCCCTAAAGTTGGAGGGGTTCCACCATGCAGTCATTCGTGGGCAGGACTGTAATGCGGTGATTGTCAAGCAGCGCAACTACTACACGGCGCTCCTGATTCGTGCCACTGACGACACACCCGTGAGTAACACCCTGGTCAATTGGGTCCACGATTTTGAGATCGAAACCCTCCGCAACCATCCACGCTTCCGGGTGGCTTAGGGGCGCTAGGAATCCTCTAGACGGTTAACCGGAACTTCGATCGCGGTCACATCCACCGTATTCGCCTGCCCTAGGCGGACAAAGTGCTGATCCTGCACTTCCAGGCGAGTACCACAGTTGGGACAGTCGAACTCGGCATTGGCCAGACCCGCAAATTCGTGCTGACAGGCAGGACACCGATCCTGGACAATTTGGCGCTGCAACCACCAGCGTAGCCCCAAAAACGCCAAAACAGGGGTGATCAACACTAGGCCCAACAGCACAAATAGGCCGTTGATAATCCACTGGAAGCCCAGGGACCCCAACAACAGCACAACGGTCAGCAAAACGAACCAGCAGCCTAAACCCGATAGGTTATTTTGGCCCCAGTTATAGCGAGTGAAGAAACTATTGGGGTCCATACTACCTCCTGGACAATGAGAACTCCTGGACAATGAGAACGGTGTCTGCCCCGACGGGGGTGGCAAACCAAGGGTTTCCTTGCTGCCATCCTAGCGGACAGGGCGCTTTTCCCCTGGTGATCGTTCCATAACGTTACACCCTAGGGGGATTGCCCCAGTCATGCAAATGCGGGAGCCACCGGTGCCCCCGCAAATCGCTTACTGACCCAATGGGTTGATCGCGTCCTAGTTGCTCGCAACGTCAATTGTGCAAGGCTGGTAGTGCGGGCTTTAGACGGCAACGACTAAAGTCGTTACTACGAACGTTGCGAAACGATATGCTTACAGTGCTAGAACAGCCCCAAAGTCAGGGACTTGTCGATCGGCATTGCGGCCCCAATTCCCAACCAAAGGGTTACCACCGTGCCAAACAGGAAGACCGTTGTGGCGATCGGGCGGCGGAAGGGATTTTGGAACTTGTTCACGCCTTCAATGAAGGGCACTAGCATGAGGCCCAGGGGAATTGCCGTTTGGAGCAGAATTCCCAGAAGTTTATTGGGCACCACCCGCAGGATTTGGAAGGCCGGGTAGAGATACCATTCCGGCAGAATTTCCAACGGCGTGGCGAAGGGGTTAGACGGTTCACCCACCAATGCTGGGTCGAGGACGGCTAGGGCCACCACACAGGCGATCGTCCCCGCAATCACCACGGGGAAGATATAGAGCAGGTCATTGGGCCAGGCCGGTTCACCGTAGTAGTTGTGCCCCATACCCTTGGCCAGGAGTGCCCGCAGCTTCGGATTATCTAAATCCGGCTTCTTTAGCGTTGACATAGACTCAGTGCGTCTCCTCTAGGTTAAGCAAATTATAGTTACCCAGACTTACAGGGGACCAGAGATCCCTTGCTTGCGGATCATTAGGAAGTGCAACAGCATGAAGACGGCCAGCAACCAGGGCAGGACAAACGTATGCAGGCTGTAGAACCGAGTTAGAGTGGATTGGCCGACGCTGGTGCCGCCCCGGATCAATTCGACAATAAAGGGACCCATCAAGGGAATGGCTTCCGGCACACCGGACACGATCTTGACGGCCCAGTAGCCCACTTGGTCCCAGGGGAGGGAGTAGCCGGTCACCCCAAAGCTCACGGTAATCGTAGCCATGATCACCCCAGTCACCCAGGTCAACTCACGGGGTTTCTTGAAGCCCCCGGTCAGGTAGACCCGGAAGACGTGCAGGATCATCATGAGTACCATCATGCTGGCGGACCAGCGATGGATTGAGCGGATCAGCCAGCCGAAGTTGACATCGGTCATAATATATTGAACCGACGAAAACGCCTCGGTCACCGTGGGCCGATAGTAGAAGGTCATGGCGAAGCCAGTGGCGAACTGGATGATGAAGCAGACCAGGGTAATGCCGCCCAGACAGTAAAAGATATTGACGTGGGGGGGAACGTACTTACTGGTAATGTCTTCTTCTATGGCTTGAACGTCCAGGCGCTCCTGGAACCAGTCATAAACTTTTGAATCTTTGACCTGCTTGATGAACATGAAGCCGAAAGTCCTAGAAAATGTAAGCAGCTTAATAAAAAATGTAACATAGCAGCAAAAGCACTTTGACGCGAGTTTGGGGGATTTGGACACCAATCTGGTTGCTTGCCCAGCGCCGGATCACCCCAACGGCCCCAAACGACCTGGTTTAACTAGGCTGAGGGGGATTCCCACGATTTCCTGACCCCAGTAACGGCTCCCTGGGGGTTGATGAGGAGCCAGCCCTGTTTTCCTGATAAAAAGTTAATTTTTGTAAATGCATACCCGTTTCATTCAGCTTGGTTTGTTCGTCCTGTTGCAGCTTGTCTTTGTCCTGGGCCTCTGGAGTCAACCGGCGCTGGCGCTCACGGACGAGCAGGAATTGGTCAACGAGGCGTGGCGGATTGTCAATCGATCGTACCTGGATGCCACGTTTAATCATCAAAACTGGTTGCGGCTGCGTCAGAAGCTCCTACGGCAACCCCTCAGCGATCGCGAGTCGGCCTATGAAGCCATTGACCAAATGCTGGCCAGCCTGGGGGACCCCTTTACCCGCTTTTTGGACCCGGACCAGTACCGCAGTTTACAGGTGAGTACGTCGGGGGAGTTAACCGGGGTGGGCTTGCAAATCACGATCGACGAGCCATCCGGCCAATTGCAGGTGATTACGCCCCTGGAGGGGTCGCCTGCCGAAGCGGTGGGGATTCAGCCGTTGGACTACATTCTGAAGATCGATGGTGAGCCTACCCAGGGGATGTCGTTGGATGAGGCTGCCGATCGGATGCGCGGCCCGATCGGGACCCAGGTGGTGCTGACGATCGCCCCGAACCAGGCTCCCCAGGCATCGCCGCAAAATATTACGGTGACCCGTGGTCGCATTCTGCTGAATCCGGTGACGGCCCAACTGCACCTGACCCCCCAGGGAACGCCGATCGGCTATCTCCGCCTGAGCCAATTCAACGCCAATGCGGTGCAGGAATTGAAGCGATCGCTGCTGACCTTGGAGCAGTCCCACCCAGTGGGCTATGTCCTCGACCTGCGGAATAATCCCGGTGGGTTGTTGCAGGCAGGGATTGAAATTGCGCGGTTGTGGGTCGATGAGGGGCCGATCGTCTATACCGTGAACCGCCAGGGGGTGGTGGGTAGCTTTGATGCGATGGGGTCAGCCATCACCCAGGCCCCCCTCGTTGTGCTGGTAAACCAGGGCACCGCTAGTGCGAGTGAAATTCTGGCGGGCGCACTCCAGGACAGTGGTCGGGCGATTCTGGTGGGGGAACGGACCTTTGGCAAGGGGTTAATTCAATCCCTGTTTAAGCTGCCCGATGGGTCGGGGATGGCAGTGACCGTGGCCAAGTACGAAACCCCGAACCACCACGATATCCACCAACGGGGCATTCAACCCGATCGCGTGGTTCCCCTGCCGCCGTTACCGCGTCAGCAACTGGGGACGGAACAAGATCTGCAATACCAGGCAGCCGTGGATGCCCTCACCCAGCGAACGGTCCTGGTTGGTGCCGCCTGAGCTAGGGGCCGCTCCGGCGGCGGCTTCTCCGCGTGGGACCCGCAGCGAACGCATTTACCATGATCCCCTGCATGGGGCGATCGTCCTCGATGCCCGTGACCCCACCGAGGCGTTACTCATCCGACTGATCGACACTCCAGCTTTCCAGCGGTTGCGGCGGATTCGGCAACTGGGACCGGCCAACCTCACCTTTCACGGGGCGGAGATGTCCCGTTTTACCCACTCTTTGGGGGTGATGGCGATTACCCGGCGGGCCTTCGATCGCTTGGCCAACCGTGATCCGGTCCTTAAACCCTACCGGGCGGTGGCGCTGGCGGCGGCCCTATTGCACGACATCGGCCACGGTCCCTTCAGCCACACCAGTGAGGAGATTTTTGGGAATCACCATGAACAGTGGACGGCCCGGATTCTGAGCGAATCGGCTCCCGTGCGGGATTTACTGGAGGCCCATGATCTGACGTTGTTGCCCCAGATCAAACAGGTTTACCATCACCAACACCCGGTCCCCCTAATCTGGCAACTGGTCTCCAGCCAACTCGACTGCGATCGCCTGGACTACCTGCTACGGGATAGTTACTTTACGGGTGCGTCCTATGGCACGCTCGACCTCGATCGCCTGTTGATGGCGATGAACTTTGACCCCCTCACCCAACAATTAGTCGTGGCCCGTAAGGGGTTGACGGCGGTGGAGCATTACCTGTTAGTGCGCTACCTCATGTATGCCCAGGTGTATAACCATCCCAAAAATATTGCAGCGAACTGGGGTCTGGAGCAGGTGTTCCAGCGGGCGCGGGAGTTACTCACCCAGGAAACACCGACTACGCCGCCTTTTATCGATGACACGATGGGGGCCTGGTTAACCGCGCCCATGTCCCGCCTGACGATCGCCCAGTATCTCGCTGCTGATGATGAGGTCTTTAACTATCACCTCCACCGCTGGTCCCACGATGCGGACCCAATTCTGGCGGATTTGGCCCGCCGTTTGCGCGATCGCGATCTCTTGAAAGCCCTTGACGTAACCGATTTAGGCGAGGACGGGGCGAATACCCTGGTGCAAAGGGCCAAACACCACTGGCAAGCGCAGGGTCATCGGCCCCAATACTACCTGGGGATGCGCGTCTCCCACCAACGGGGTTACAGCTTATACCAACGGGGGATTAAGTTACTCACCGCCGATGGCCTCCAGGAAATTAGCCATGCCTCGCCCTTGGTGCAAACTCTGATTCAACCCTACCGGCGGTTGTGGCTGATCTATCCGCGATCGCTCACGTCCCATATCCAGCACTGGCGACGGCAATTGCGATGCGATGCCGCTAGGGAGACGTAGCACAATGCTTTGGCGGAGACGCGGCGCGATCGCTAACGCCTGGGGATTAGGGTGGGGCAGGTGGGGCAAATAGCGGTTTAAGATCGTGCTGCCTTCAGCCCTAAGCTTAATGAATTCTTATGAAATGAAGTCTTATGAATCCCGACCTGAACTATAGGAATTAGCCGGGTATTCATGGTAGAAAGAAATCAAGTTAAGAGGCCATAGTGGTGTGATGGTGCAATTGTCAAAACGGTGCCTCGGTACTGGTGTGGTGGTGTTTGCAGCTTTTTTCCCGTTCAACAACACCGATGCCAGCGATTTCCCACAGGGAACGCTTCGCGAACGCGATCTTTCCCTAAGCCCAGCATCCCAACCAAGTTTGACCCGTGCGGCAGTCCAGACCCATACAGCGGTCCAGACGGTTGAGGATTTGCACAGCGCACCTGCCACGACCACCGTCCCGGAAAATTTTGCGCCCCTCTTCTCCCCACGGGTGGGGGTACGGTCCAGCACTGCCGAAGCCGGGGGGAATCCCTTCGCGGTGATTGAAGGGTTTGTGCCCCTGGCCCAAAGTCGGGGTCGCGATCTCCTGTTCATGGAAGGTCGCCAATTCTATGACCTAGCGGAAGGGACAGCGGGCCGCAATTTTCTGCTGGGCTACCGCAGCTATGACCGCAAGGGCGATCGCGTCTGGGGGGGCTACTTCGCCTACGACAATCGCGATACGGGTAACAGCCTCTTCGATCAAATTGGCGTTGGGTTAGAAAGTGTTGGGAAAAATTGGGATCTGCGGGTCAATGGTTATTTGCCGATCGGCAATACCCGCGATCAAGTGCTGGAAGTCTATGCCAGTGGGGGCCAGTTTCAGGGCAATTCCCTCCTCGTCGAGCGGGCACGGGTATTTGAATCGGCCCTGGGTGGCTTTGATGCCGAAGTGGGTGCGCCCCTAGCCCGGTGGGATGCCGGTCAACTCAAGGGGTATGCCGGGGTTTACTATCTTGGGGGCAGTGGCAGCGGCGATACGGTGGGTCTGCGGGGACGGTTGCAAGCGCAGATTAATGATCTGACGGCGGTAGGCCTAACCCTAGAGCAGGATGATCTGTTTGAGACACGGGCGATCGTCAATGTGGGGATCACCTTCCGCCAAACACCCAAGGGCCGGGGCGATCGTAACCTGGAGATTTCCCCCGTCATTGCCAGCCTGGGGAATCGGGTCCAACGCAGTACCAGTATTGCCGTCAATAGCGACATCAGCCAGGATGTAACGATCGCCCGTAATCCCGATACGGGTCAACCCCTGACCTTCCGCCATGTTGATCTGGGTAATGGAACGGGGGCTGGCACCGTTGAGAATCCCTTCGGCAGTCTGGAAGCGGCCCTAGCAGCGGCGAGACCGGGGGATATTGTGCGGGTAGGGTCAGCGACGGATACAACCCTGGGTGAGTTGCGGATTCCTGATCAAGTCAACGTCGTTGCCGCGTCAATGCCGACTGCCGTCCACACTCGCCAATCTGCACGGGTAGCCCTACCACGAGCCGCCAACACCGGAAAAATTACGGTCAATGGTCCCATTACCCTAGAAAGTAACGGTACGGTTTCTGGATTTATTATCAATGCCAACAACAATCATGGCGTGATTGGCAATAACGTCACGGGCGTGGCCTCGGTGGTGGATAACACCATTAATGTGACGGGTGATTTTGATGGGATTAACATCACCAATACGGGTGGTGCGGTGGATTTAACCATTGCCCGCAATGAGATCAACGGCGGTCGTAATGGCATTTTTATTAACACTAAAGAAGGTGCCCAAGCGACAGTAACCGTTGCCGATAACCAGATTCAAGATACCCGTGGTTCGGGGATTCTCTTCCAGATTGAAGGGGAGTCTCAGGTAAATGCAACGATTGAGCGCAATACAGTCCTGCGGAATCAGGGGAGCGTACCCCAGAATGGGGGCCTTCGATTTGGTATTTTTAATGCAGCGATCGGGAATGTGATCGTGCGGGACAATACCTTTAACAATAACCGCAGTCACGGTATGTCTATTAGTTCCCAAGCTAATGGTCAACTGACAGCCACCTTTGAGAATAATACGGCGAATGATAATTTTGGAAATGGTCTCTTCTTTGGAGCGGAGCAAAACAGTGTTGCCAGCGCCACAATTACAGGTAATACCACCAATAATAACCAACTCAATCCGGCATTCGGAACTTTCCCCACGGGGCATGGTCTTGCGGTAGGTTCGCAAAGAGATGGCCAAGCCCGCGCCACGATCGCCAATAACACTGCGAACAATAACGCCAGCAACGGTATCTTTATCTTTGCCCAACCGGGCGCGGTCGAACCCGATGCGCCGCCGCCTCGCCCCCTGACAACGGCAGATGTTTTGAACAATACGGTTTACGACTCTGGTTTAGGCGGGATTATTCTCAATAACGCGACGGGGCGGATGACGATCGCGGATAACCGGGTGCAAAATATCGGCGGGCCAGAGGGCAATGGGATTGCCATCTTTGGGTTTGGGGGCGTGATTGATTTAGACATCCTCAATAACCACGTTGAAGATACCACGGGGGTTGGGATTGGGGTATTCAGCCGTAATCGCGTCCAAACGATCGCCCGTGTGGACAACAATACGACCCGCAATAGTGTCGGCTCTGGGATTCGGTTCTTCACCTTTGATGATGCCCAGGTGACCCCGATCGTGACGAACAATGATCTGCGCGGTAATCAAGCCTTAGTTGGCCAAGATGGCGCGATTCGGATTGGGACGTTTAATCGCGGTCAGGTGACTCCCACCGTTGTTGGCAATACCATCCGTGACAATACCAGTAATGGCATCTTCATGGGCGGGGAAGATGAAGCGCGGGTGAATGCGGTCATCCGTGAGAATCGGATTATTAACAATACGGGCAATGGGATTTTCTTTGGTTCCCAAAATCAAAGTGAACAGCGCGGTTTAATCATCGATAATTTCGTGACGGGGCAGAAGGTGAATACGGCAGTTCCTAACTTCCCCACGGGACACGGGATTTTCTTTGGTGCCCAGGGCAATGGTCGCGCTTTTGGGACGATCGCGGATAATGAGATTACCAGTAACGAAAGTAACGGTATTTTCACCTTTGTTTCTAATCAGGGCTTTGCGGAAGGTAGCCTGCTGAATAACGAGATCCGCAACAATGCCCGTAGTGGGATTGAAGTGAATATTGGTCTGAATCCTGTCCCGATCAACTTCCCGGAAGGCAGTGAACCCCCACCGCTACCAGAACCAGGGACTTTCCAAGGGAGCTTTACGATCGCGGATAACGATATCTCTGGTAAGCCGGGTGCTGGCCCGCCGGGGCAAGGGGGAACCGGGATTGTTGTCTTGACGTTCAATAATGCATTGATTGATGCGATCATCGAAAACAATCGGGTGGTGAACTACAATGGCACGGCTCCCAATGCGATTGCGGGGGGCCTGGGTCTCGCTACTTTTGATAACTCAGAGATTAATGCGAGGGTGCGTTTTAATGAGTTGATGGAAAATTCAGCCAAACCCCAGTTTAATGCCATTTCCCTATCCCAGAGTCGTTTTTGTCTAGCACTCGAAAACAATCGGAGCGACACGACCTATGCCCTGAGCCAGGTTGATGATAGCCAATTCCAAGCCCAAATCAATAATAATCGTGGACCCCGAATTGCCAGGGTTGGCAACATTCGATCGCTGACCGATTGCCGTATCCCTTAGCACACGGATACGCCTCTGAATTGCGAGTAATCACAAAGATGCCATAATCCTTAAAAGACTTGGAATATGGCTTGGCTCGATTGCGGTTTAATGATAGGATGCCTATGTTTAGCCTGTTTTTTTCACCCTCGATACTTCCCTAGGAGGGTTCGCGTCGGCATAGTTCCGATCGCTGCTGAATATCCTAAATTTTGCCTTTTGCTTTCATTTAAGAAGGTGACTGAGCAAATAGACTTTAAGCAAAAAAGGTAAATAAAGGTAAATAAGTACCCATAGTGGTGCAGGTTTCCTGGAAATCGCCGCCTAAGGCTGGTTTCGCACAGTTGATTTTCCTGATTTTCCATGAAAAGCGTTTATCCCAGGCAGAATGGTAGCTTTGCTTGGACAACAACGCGTCCCCCTAGATGATGAGGTTTAATCACATGGCGATCGCGACATGGCAACTCCTACTTGGATTGGGTTCCGTTTCAACCCTCTCGCTCCTGTCAGCCTCCCCCACCTGGGCTGAACTCAGAGACCAGGAATCAGACCCTATCCCTGCGCAGTCGGCGATCGCGATCAACTCGCAAACGATCCAAGAGCAAGATCTCCCCCGCCGCCAAGACCAGCCGCAAGCGGGTCCAGCCAGGGATCTGTTTCCCCTGTTCGTTCCACGGGTGGGGGTACGGTCCAGCACTGCCGAAGCCGGGGGGAATCCTTTCTCAGTGATTGAAGGGTTTGTGCCCCTGGCCCAAAGTCGCGGTCGCGATCTCCTGTTCATGGAAGGTCGCCAATTCTATGACCTCGCCGAAGGGACAGCGGGCCGCAATTTCCTCCTGGGCTACCGCAGCTATGACCGCAAGGGCGATCGCGTTTGGGGGGGCTATCTCGCCTACGACAACCGGGACACGGGCAACAGCCTGTTTGATCAAGTCGGTGTGGGCCTGGAAAGTATTGGCAAACATTGGGATCTGCGCGTCAATGGTTATTTACCGATCGGCAATACCCGCGATCAAGTGCTGGAAGTTTACGCCAGTGGGGGCCAGTTTCAAGGCAATTCCCTGCTGGTGGAGCGGGCACGGGTGTTTGAATCGGCCCTGGGTGGCTTTGATGCGGAAGTAGGAGCGCCCCTGGCCCGGTGGGATGCCGGTCAACTCAAGGGGTATGCCGGGGTTTACTATCTTGGGGGCAGTGGCAGCGGTGATACGGTGGGTCTGCGGGGACGGTTGCAAGCGCAGATTAATGACCTGACAGCGGTGGGCTTAACCCTGGAGCAGGATGATCTGTTTGACACACGGGCGATCGTCAATGTGGGGATCACCTTCCGGCAAACACCCAAGGGCCGGGGCGATCGTAACCTTGAAATCTCACCCGTCATCGCTAGTCTGGGGAATCGGGTCCAACGCAGTAGCAGCATTGCCGTCAATAGCGATATTAGTCAGGATGTGACGATCGCTCGTAATCCCGATACGGGGCAACCCCTGACCTTCCGCCATGTGGATTTGGGCAATGGCAGTGGCGGTGGGACGTTTGAGAGTCCCTTTAGCAGCATGGAGGCGGCTCTGGCGGCGGCGAGACCGGGGGATATTGTGCGGGTAGGGTCAGCGACGGATACGA
>JBBILC010000134.1:7734-13206 GCA_037445115.1 Coleofasciculaceae cyanobacterium bin_20 | reverse complement strand
ATTAGTGTGTCTATTTTTAGAAAATAAAATCTTAAGATTCAACACTTCTGGGACTGGGCAGTGATCTTGAAACAGATTGATCTATTGATCTTTCAGCAAACAGGGCAACATTTAGATGATCTGCAACGAGCTATCTTGATTGGAGTTATGGATGGGAGAAAATACGCTGATATTGCAGAAGACTACAAATGCACTACAGGACATGTTAAAGACGAAGGCTATAAACTATGGCAAACCTTGTCTGATGCGCTAGGAGAGGAGATCAATAAGTCAAACTTTCGCGCTACAGTCGATCGCTTAGGATTTGCTAACTCTCAAAATCAAATTATTGGTAACCCAGTACAGATTGGGTATCTAAATGTTTGTACTTCACAAGATACTAAAAATAGTGTAGATGATGGAGGCATTGACACTCAAGAGCCACAGTCAAAAGATAGTAACCTTCCAGATTTAAATATTTTCAACACCTCCCTAGTCGCTAAATCTAAGACGATTACTAAGTTATTAAAACTAGGTTTAAATAATGAACAAATAGCAGAAGCACTTGATATACCGTTATCCGAAGTGCAAGAAGTAGCAGACGCTTTAGGCTAACTAGCCAAGTAAGTAGCTAGCTAAGCCAGTTGGGAAGAAAGCGATCGACCTTTTTAAGCTCCTGCTTACAGACATTATAATTTGGCTCCAAATGGGCGACTAATGCCCAAAAATCCGGGGAATGATTCAGGTGGACCGTATGACAAAGTTCGTGAATTAGGACATATCGAACTAACGCTTCTGGCAGAAAAAGTAACTTGTAATTGAGGTTAATCGACTGGCGATTGGAACAACTCCCCCAGCGCGTCTTTTGTCCCCGAATACTCACATTCGTAAACGGTAACTGATGGGTACGACTGAGATCCAACAACCAGGGAGCTAAATGGGTATACGCTTTCCGCTTTAACCAGCTTTCTAAGACCTGTTGGCAAAGTGCCCGATCGCCCGTCGCCCCCTGCAACAACAACCGCTGTCCCAATTGCTCCTGAAGCGAAATCCGCCCGATCGCCGCCGCCACATAATGCACCGACCAGGTTTCCGCGATCGCCAAGAGAGAAATGCGATCGGGCAACGGACAAATCACCTCACGCGATTGATCATCCTCAACGGCAAACCGCCGTAAATGCTTTTCGATCCAGGCTTGTCGCTTGTGCAGAATTGCCGGAATTTGCGCCACATCATAGCCGATCGGCACCACCACCTCCAGGCCATGCTGACGGGACACCCGCAGATTCAGATACTTAGCCCGTTGGCTATAGCGGAGTGTGTAGTTCGGGAGGGGATGCGAAGGGAACATAAGAAGCATCAAAACAATTCTTTGAAAAGGAATACAGCCGTTCCCTCTCTAGTGAAGTACTGTCAAGCCTTGCGAACAAGGGGCTTAAGCCCCTTGTCTGTACCTCACCGGGTATGGAAGTGCTGTAAGTAATTCTTACTTCAATAAATTCTCGATTTCGTCATCTGTGAAACCAAATTGTCGAAAAATCCGTAATACATAAGCAGGCGACATCTCGTGGGCACCCATATCGATCGGCACCACCCGCCTTTGCCCCTCGACAAGTCGGCTATAAAGACAGTGATCGCCTTTACCTTCACGATAAAAAGTACAGCCTGCTCCCTTTAAAATTCTAATAAGTTGTTGTGGCCGCAAGGAAGGAATATTCTTAGGCATAGACCGCCCTAAGTTCATAACGTTCCAATTGCGGCTCCTTTGATTCAATTGTCAAAAACTCATGTAATTCCTTAATAGAGATAGGATGACAATAAATGTCACTTTGAGATTGATAAATCGCTTGAAATGATTCAATGGCCTCTCGTAGTTTGGTGATCGCGAGATCTTGGGTATCTCCTTGCCCAACAATGCCATTCTCTAGACAAAGGGCAATCCAACAACTACCACTTTGACGCAAAACAACCGTATAAAAATCCGTTGTAGTCATGTATTTATTTAGTCAGTCTTGTGTTTTACCTGAATGCTATTGTAGCCCATTCTATTGTCTGTCTAATTCTAGGGCATCTGCCTAATTCCAGTTTTGTTCAACCTCGCCGAATCGTCTATAACCAATTACCCACCAGGATAAACGCTGCCCAATAATAGGGACTCTGGAACCGTTCATCTTGTAACACACTTAACTGCGCCTGCCGCAACGCTCCCACCTTCGTTTGTTGACGATTTGCCAACTCCTGATATAGACGACGCATCATTAAACTCGTCGCCTCATCACTCACCAACCACAGCGACGCGATCGTACTCCGTGCCCCCGCCCTGACTGCCACCCCCGCTAGTCCTAGCGCCGCCCGATCGTTCCCCCGTGCCGTCTCACACGCGCTAAGGACCAGTAACTCGATCGCCGACTGACGATCCAGCGCTTGCCCCCGTAGAAACGTATCCAACTCCTGGGCATTAATCTTGCTATCCCAAGTCAGCACAAACGTATCCGACGCCTCCGAGCTAAATTGACCGTGGGTCGCCAAATGCACGATCGGGTAGGGGCGTTGCCCTAAGGTTTGCTCAAAGCCCGTCGCTGTAAAGGCTTCATTAAATAGGGTTTGGCTGGGAACTTCCATCGCGATCGTCTCCAACTCCACCGCCACCCCCGGTAACGGTTCAAACCCCTGGCGAGCCTCACTCAGACCCGCTGCCAACACCTGCAACCGTTGTTCCGTCAGCGGACGGGAATCCAGCAAATATAACCCCGGAGCCACTGCAATGTTGTACTGCTCCAACAGGAAACGCTCCCCATCCGAGAGCGCCGCCATCGGGATATTGCGCATCACACTATCCAGCACAAACACCAGCGTTTCCACGCCACTGGCTTCCAGGTCTGCCGCCACCGGACGAATCAGCCAGTCATAGACCTGCGTGAACGGCTCACTAACACCCTCCAACCGATCGAGCATATCTAGCCGAAAATTGAGAATCACCTCACCCACGTCGGCCTGGGGAATCGCCGTCGTGTACTGACGCAACGGTTGATTAGGCAGGGCCAGGATCACTTCCAGGCGATCGGGCAAAATAATCGGATAAAACACCGCCGCCTTCGGGTCAAGGCGATCGATATCACGGGGTTGGGCATCCACACAGGCATCCCGGAAAAAGTTATCCAACTCCGCCACCTGGAGCGACTCAATCACCTGACGGGCGCGATCGAGATTCGCCTGACTGGTGGTTACCGTTTGCCCCAACGCATCCACTGTCGGTTGCAACAACAATCCCACCAATTCTCGATAGATCGGCTCCACCTGTTCCCGGAAGGAATACTGCACATCGGCACTAATGGCAGCCAAATCACTGCGCAACCCTTGCAACGTATTCACCGCCTCGTTATAGGCCGCGATCGCCCCTGGGAGATCCTCCTGTACCTTGAGAATCCGGCCCAATTGCCACTGCCAGCGATAGGCAATCTCCGACGCCCCGATCGCTTGAGCGATCGCTAACGCTTCCTGGGTGACCCGTTGCGCCTCCTGCCACTGTTGAGCACGTTCATAAATTTCCCCCAAGCCACCGAGGGCATGGGATTGGGATCGACGATCGCCCAGTGCTGCTGCCTGTTGGGCCGTAGTGATCAGTAACGGGGTTGCCCCTGAACTCCCTAGGCGCATCTGGCTATGGGCCAGGTTAATCCGCGCCATCAAGGTCGATCGGGTCGTCGGCAAGTGGGCTAAGGCTTGGGTTACCGTAGGCAACAAGGCACGGGCCTCAGCGGTTTGGTTGAGATCAATTAGCAATGCCAGTTGGTTCAATTGGGCTTGGACCTGTTGCGGCGGAAGAGGTGCGATTGCCCCCGCCTGTTGGTAGAACCCTAGGGCCTCCTGGGGACGGTTAGCCGCCTGGGCCGTATTTCCCAAACTCAACAACGTGGCGCTGATTTCAGTGGGTAATTGCGCCTGTTCCGCCAACGCCAGACTGTCCTGTAAGACCGCACGGGCACGATCGAAATTGCCCAACACCCGCAGCGTATTCCCCAGCGATCGCCCCCCGGTCACCTTTAATTGGGGATCAGCCACCGTAGCCAGGGTATCCTGGGTCTGGGCAAGAACTCGCAGGGCTTGACGGTATAACCCCAGGGTTTGCAGTGCTTGGGCCTGGTTAATTTGTCCTTGGATCAGTAGGGAAGTTAGATCAGCCTTTTGGGCGAGTTGGGTGGCTTCCCGCCAGGTAGCATAGGCGGTTTCCGCATCGCCGTGCCGTAGTTGCAATTGCCCCTGGATCATGAGGGCCTGGGCTAACAGATCGGGCGTGGTCAGCGATCGTCGCAAAGTGGCAATACTTTGGGCGATCGCGGTTTCCGCCTGAGCGAATTGGCCCAACTCCTGATAGACCAAAGCCAAGTTACTCAGGGCCACCGCCTGCTGGGGACTGTCTGGGGGGGAGGCGGTGATCGTCTGCTCCAGCACCGTCACTGCTTCGGGATAGCGTCCCGCTTCATAGAGCGATTGCGCCGTTTCCAAGGTCCATGCCCGTTGGCTGTGACCGATCGTGAGTCCCAACACCAGCAAAAGCCCCAAGCCAAATAACCAAAGGCGGCGGAGTTTGGACTGTTGCCATCGTTGCCATTGCATGGTCACCTTCCCTTAGCACTTGAATTAAATCTTGTGGGATAGCCGTCCCGGCTGTCCCCGTGGCCGGATTGATGATCCTTACGACGATCGGGTCGGTTAAGCCCGATCGCCCGCTTGAGGGAGGACGATTCCCCCTTGGGGACGCTGCGCAAACGTGATCTAGAGGTAGGGTCAGAGCGATCGCGCCTGAATCTCATCCTTGGAAACCGCGATCGCGTTTCAGCCATGCCCTGAGATCGGCGATCGACTCAAAATCCAATAGCGCCTCCCCCAAATTTTCCAGTTGTTCCAGGGAAAGTTGGTTAATCTGTTTGGTCACCGCAGCGGATAGCTTACCAAAGCGCCGAGTTAACTGCCGGATAACCATACGCATTTCCCCTTCTTGGCGACCTTCTTGGCGACCTTCTTGGCGACCTCGTGCTTCGCCAATCTGTTCTCCTTCGGCCTTGGCTTCTTGATAAACCCGTGTTTCTTGTAAGGTGATGCCTAGCATTGCCTCTACCTCGGTGCGACTGAGTTGGCTGAACTTGTAGACCATGATTGTGGTGATCAATTCAATGATGCCACGGCTGTCGGGCAGAAGGGCGGGCGGTTCTTGTTCAACCCGTGCCATGAGCGATTCTCCGATGGAGACGCTACGCGAACGCGCTGCTGCTGGTGCTTGCGTTTCCTTAACAATGGTCAGCACCATTAACGCGAGACCAATGGGCAAATCTTCCGGTGGTCCCAATTCATCCAGGTAGATCCGGTGGACGTGGTGGCTATCGAGGAGGACTTGATAGGGGGCGAGATCGGTTTGTTCGGTGCGGCGGGAGGGGTAGATGACAATGGCGTACCAGTCGGAAAATCGATCGCGGTTTTGGTAGAAGAAGAGGC
>JBBILC010000134.1:0-7634 GCA_037445115.1 Coleofasciculaceae cyanobacterium bin_20 | reverse complement strand
AGGATTCGCTAAAGAGCCGTTCGTAGAGGCGATCGTCTTTCTGGAATTGGGCTTCACAGAAGCAGATGATGCCGGGTTGTTCGCCTTGGGGCGGCAGGAAAACGCCATCGATTTCACTGCTTGGGAGGGGTATCCTAGGATAAACCCGCTTGGCTTTTTGATAGACAGTTGGGTTAGGAGGTCGCATGTTAGCTAAGTTGACCGATCGAAACCAGTTGACGTTACCGGCGAGTGTGACACGGGCAGTGGGGGATGCCGAATATTTTGAGGTAGCGGTGGTGAATGGGCAGATCATTCTGACTCCAGTGGTAATGGGTCGGGCGGATGCGGTAAGGGCAAAGTTGGCCGAGAGGGAGTTAAGTGAGCAGGATGTGGCGGATGCGGTGGCTTGGGCACGGCAGGTGTGATGGCTGCTTTGCGGGTGGTGATGGATACCAATGTTGTTGTATCGGCATTGATATTTGGGGGGAAGGTCGGAAAATTACGATCGCTCTGGCAGGCTGGGCGGGTTATTCCTTTGGCATCCCAGGTGACAATAACGGAATTGACGCGGGTGTTGGCTTATCCGAAGTTTCGATTAACACCTGCGGAGCAGGCGGATTTGTTAGCGGATTATGGGTTGTTTTGTGAGTCGATCGCGGTGCCGGATGAGTTGCCCAATGTACCAGCGTGTCGTGATGCGTTTGATGTGCCGTTTTTAGGGTTGGCGATCGCGGGGCAAGCAGATTATTTGGTGACGGGCGATCGCGACTTGCTGAGTTTACGGGATGGGTTTGTTTGTCCCATTGTGACGATAGATGAACTTTTAGCCGTGATGGAAGCCCAGTCTTTTTAGTCATGCCGCCTGGGTTTAGGGCCAGGGTAGGGGCGATTCTCCGGTGGAGACGCTACGCGATCGCGTACCAGTCAGCGAATCGATCGCGGTTTTGGTAGAAGAAGAGGCAGGATTCGCTAAAGAGCCGTTCGTAGAGGCGATCGTCTTTCTGGAATTGGGCTTCGCAAAAGCAGATGATGCCCGGTTGATCGCTCTTGGGGGGCAGGAAAACCCCATCGATCTCGAATTTGGGTTCTTTGACGGCGACGGAGGCAAAGTGATAGGCGGCGGCGTTGGCGGGGGGATCGGGGAGTAGGTCGGCTAGGAGGGCAGGGCATTGCTGGAAGATTTGGTAGAAGAGAGAGTCGCGCCGCATGGGTTAGCTGTTAGTCAGGGGAGAATCCCAAAATGTTGAGTACAAGTTACGTTTCATGAGATTGGAGGCGGGTAAGTTGTTGGGTGGCCCACTTTCTCAGTTGGGGGTCGTTGTCGTTTTGGGCACGATCGCGGAGGAGTTCGAGCGTTTGGGGATAGGTGGGATACTGCTGCACTAAGACATCAAGGGCTGTTTGGCGGGGATTATCTTGCCAATGATATTGACGCTGAAACGGATCATTGACTGCACAATGGCCCCAAAACTCAAATAACTTAGGGTCGTCTTTGAAACCCCGCGCTAATGCCTCCACCGCCGCCCGCCGCACAGCGTCAGCCTCGTCGGTTTGGGCACGGCTTTTGAGCCAAGGTAAGGTGTCGGGGTCGTCTTTGAAACCCCGCGCTAATGCCTCCACCGCCGCCCGCCGCACAGCGTCAGCCTCGTCGGTTTGGGCACGGCTTTTGAGCCAGATTAAGGTTTCCGGATTATCAGCCCAGACTGTACTAACGGTTGTGACCGCCTTTATACGGATCTCCTTGACAAGTGCCGTCTCTTCTTCATAGGGTTCATAGTAGTAATCTAGGTCAAACTTTACTAAGGCTTGTACAGCTTTCAAAACCTGTTTTGAGGTTGTTTGGATTTCAGTTCGCTTTCTGACCTCAGATAAGCAGTCTGCGGCCAGGAAAATATTGGCAAATTTATGATTTTTCCCTGACTGTGACAGTAAAAAAGCGATAATTTTGTCAACAAACGTAGTCTCAAGCATACCGGCAATCAACCGCAAGACCTCTCGCCAACTTTCCTCTGGCCAGTGAGCCGCAAAGGTCTGATCTCGCAATTCCTCAAAGGTTAGCGTTTGTGTTTTTTCAAACTTCCAAACAAATGACCACGCCGCAAAATATTCTAAAAAGGTACGATGCACAAAGGCATAGTTATCGGCTCCCAAATAGCATAGGATAAAGTTACGTTCTCGGAGTTGTTTAATCATCAGCCGTGCAATCTCACGGGGTTTCTCCACCTGCATCGATTGCAAATGGGCCATCAATAGTCCTTCCAAATCCTGCGCACTAATCAGATTCCCCGCCAGCCCCGCCTCGCCTGACTGCATGTGATCCGCCACGGTTCGCAGCATTCCCTGCTTATCGGCATAGTCAATGGTTACTGGGTCAAGCCGCTGTTCAATCAGATTGCGCTCCACATCCCACTGGTGCAGCAACACCCGCGACGCCTGGTTATACAACTCCGGTCGGTCCCTCGGTAGCTCCTGATGCCGGTTCAAAATCGCCATCATCGTCAACAGCAACGGATTCCCCGCCAACTCCCGGATCGCCTGCGACTCCCCAATCGCCTTCTGCAACCGCTCCTGCTTCCGCACCTTATCCGCCCCCGCCGGAAACGTCTGATCATGCCAGCGTTGAATAAACGTCTGAATCTGTGTCTCGCTCAACTCTTGCAACATATAGTGCTGAAACCCCGCATCCCGCAGTGTTTGCGCCCTATACCCCAACCAGCGCGACGTGACCACCACCTGCACTCCTGGATAGTCATTCGTAAACCGATGAATATCGGTCACCACCTCTTCCCGTAACTGCGGGTCAAATACCTCATCAACCCCATCAAACAGCGCAATCGCCTCCCCCCGGCCCAACACCTCATGCAACCGCTGCTGATTCAACCGACACACCAGATTCCCCTGATGCAGAAATTCCACCACACTGCGGCAGCGATTCTCCTGGCGATCCCTGGCATACCGGCGCAACTCGATCAGCAACGGCAACGGACGCTGCGCCAATTCAGAAATGTCCCGCACCGGCTGTTCCGCCCACTGCAACGCCACATACTGCAACAACGTCGATTTCCCCGACCCCGGATCACCTAAAATCACCGCATAATCCGCCACCGCCCGGTCCCGTTGCCCCAGTCCCGCCGTCCGACCGATCACCTCTAGCACACTTTGGATCGGCTGCTCCCCATACACCTGGCGATATTCCTCAAGCTGCATCGCCTCTAATTCCTCAGCCTCCACCTCTCCCCGCTGCTGTAGCTCCTTCAATCGCTCCTTGGGGATTTCATACACCCTGGGATTAAACTCCTGACAGGGCCGCACATCCTGGGGAATAAACATCCGCCACACCGTCAACTCGTTATAGGCGTACCCCGTCGTATCCAACGACTCCAACTTCAGCCGACCATACTGCTCCCGCAAGCCTTCCTGATACTTCCGCAAATCAAAATCCGGCTCAATTCCCACCAACGCCTCAATCCCTTGGCGCATCGCCTCCTGATTGTGCAACGCCAACAACTCCCGCAGGTCCGCCGAACTGCGCAAAATTCCCTTCACCGATCGCACATATTCCTGCCCAATCCGCGTCCATTCAAACTCGACTGGTAACGCCGCCAACTCTAACGCTTGCCACCGCGCCGCCAACTGCTCAGCCTCAATCTGGCGACAATCCGGCTCAAACGCCTTCCCTAAAACCGCCTGCACCGCTGCATCCTTAACCAACTGACGTAACGGGATTTCATAGCGATCGCGAATCTCTGCCCCAGAGAGATCCAAAAACGTCAACTCATCTTCTACCAACTCGACAAACCGCTTCAGGGCCTCTGCCGTCGCTTTCTGCACGGGTTCCTGACTCGCCAACCCCACCACATCAGCAATGCAATCCTTGAAAAAATCCTTCGTATAATCCTCCAAACTGCCCTTAAGCAGTGGCCACAGGACCTCCTTCGCTAACCCTGCCAACCCGATCGCCGTGAGGATATCCATAACCCTGCCCTTAAATCCTGTGCTAACAAGGCACCGAAACGCTATTTTTAATATATCAATCTGATTTGATCAACAACAAATAAAAACTTGGAGACATCTCAGCAACCAGAAATTTGCTATCATTCAACACTTCTGACTAGGCGCTATACAAAAGCTTACAGCAATAAGCTAATTGTCTTCTAGTAACCGTTCCAGCAAATTTGGCGCAACCCAGAAGCCAACTGCTTGCAATTGTTCAAATGTTGTTTTCAAATCTAGCAAATTAGATCGGGCAGCATCTTTCAAAATACCCAAAAGACCAATAATTTTTAATCCACGCTCTGTAGCGACTCGTCTTGCTGCTTTGTCGTCTAAGATCACTAAATTCGCTTTCAGTCCTTCTGCGAGTAAAATAGCTTCTCGCTCACCGGGATCAAGTTTTCCCATCTCAACTTCTTGAGACATTTCGAGGGATTGTATCTGAAGCCAATCAGGAGGTTGAGCGATCCAGCGGTTCACTACAGACGGAGATTCAGGTGCCCTCAGTTCATCGGCAACAGTTTTGGGGATAGTGACACTGTTGTAAAGAATTTTTAGTATGTCAATCTGATTGATCAACAACAAGTAACAAATTGGGGAGGTGTCAGAGACCACAATCACTGCGATCTAAACTCCTTGAGAGTCTGAAGATCCTGTGCCAATTCAGCTTCGTCATAGTTCAAATAGACACCCATCCGCTTCAGAAAGGCGTGAACCGAGAGGCGTGAGGGTAGCTGAAGAATTTGACCCACTTCCGCAGTGCTGATTTTACCGCTGCGATAAGCGTCAGCAATAATGACTTCTAGAACACGACGGGAAAGGTCCCCCTCGGTTTGCTCTAGTCGTTGCACAATTTCATCGGGAACTTCGACAGTGATTTGCATATTACAATGACTCATCGATTAAGTTTTATTTCTAGTAAATTCCTTTTTTATTACTCTGAGTAACGCTTGGGCGACATCAGGATCTAGGAGGACTAAATTTGTTGCGGGTCGGTATCGCTCAATATACTTGCCCCTCACACCTCCTGGCATTTTGGAGAAATCATATTCCGGACGCAGTTCATCGTCTAGTTCGTTAACTTCCTTCTTCATAAAACTTCTTTCCCTTATCCCGATCGCTCCCAACCACCATCATACTTAGCACCAAGGCCGATCGCGTCTCCCCCTAACCCGATCGCGCCCTCCCCAGACAGGGATGCTACAATCAACAGCCATAGCTAGGGGTGCCTGGGCAACCGGGCTGAGATTACACCCTTAGAACCTGATACCTGCTTGGAGCTTGGATTTCAGGAGCCTTGGAGCCTCCAGCCAGGGCCTCTCTCTAGCGGGTGCGTCTGGGTAATACCAGCGGAGGGAAGCTGTTCCTTGAGGAAACTTAATATGTTGCGTACAGACTGGATCGCGAAACGGCGCGGGCAAGCCAACGTGTCGCAAATGCACTATGCTCGCCAGGGTGTCACCACCGAAGAAATGCACTACGTCGCCCAACGGGAAAACCTGCCCCCGGATCTCATTCGGGAAGAAGTTGCCCGTGGCCGCCTGATTATTCCTGCCAATATTAACCATCCCAACCTGGAACCGATGGGGATTGGCATTGCTACCCGCTGCAAGGTGAACGCCAACATCGGCGCATCCCCCAACTCCTCCGACCTGGCTACCGAAGTCGGCAAACTGCAACTGGCCGTGAAATACGGAGCCGATACCGTCATGGACCTGTCCACTGGCGGCGGTGACCTCGACGCGATTCGGACGGCGATTATCCAAGCCTCCCCCGTCCCGATCGGGACCGTACCCATCTACCAAGCCCTAGAAAGTGTGCATGGCTCGATCGAAAAACTCACCCCCGAAGACTTCCTGCACATCATCGAAAAACACGCCCAACAAGGCGTAGACTACATGACCATCCACGCGGGCATCCTGATCGAGCACCTGCCCCTTGTCAAGGATCGGCTCACCGGCATCGTCTCCCGTGGCGGCGGCATCATCGCCCGCTGGATGCTCCACCACCACAGACAAAACCCCCTCTACACCCACTTCCGCGACATCATTGAGATCTTCAAGAAGTACGATGTGTCCTTCAGCCTCGGCGACTCCCTGCGGCCCGGTTGCACCCACGATGCCTCCGACGCGGCCCAGTTAGCCGAACTGAAAACCCTGGGGCAACTCACCCGCAAAGCCTGGGAACACGATGTCCAGGTCATGGTCGAAGGTCCCGGCCACGTCCCAATGGATCAGATCGAATTCAACGTGCGCAAGCAAATGGAGGAATGCTCCGAAGCCCCCTTCTACGTCCTCGGTCCCCTGGTCACCGACATCGCCCCCGGCTATGACCACATCACCTCCGCGATCGGGGCCGCAATGGCCGGATGGTACGGCACCGCCATGCTGTGCTACGTCACCCCCAAGGAACACCTGGGTCTGCCCGATGCCGAAGACGTGCGCAATGGGTTAATCGCCTACAAAATCGCCGCCCACGCCGCCGACATTGCCCGCCACCGTCCGGGTGCCCGCGATCGCGATGATGAACTCTCCCGCGCCCGGTATCACTTCGACTGGAACCGTCAGTTTGAGTTGGCCCTCGACCCCGATCGCGCCCGCGAATACCACGACGAAACCCTCCCGGCAGACATCTACAAAACCGCCGAATTCTGCTCCATGTGCGGGCCGAAATTCTGCCCGATGCAGACCAAGGTCGATGCCGAGGCCCTCACCGAACTGGAGAAATTCCTCGCGGCTCAGGACTTAGCCAAGGAACCGGTTCTGCAAAGCTAGGAGGAACGCGATCACCCTGATCGAAAATGAGGGGGTAGGTTGGTGCAGAGAGCAACAAGGATGCCTCTTAACCACCTGCCCCTTGCGATAATCCAGATGTATTGAAGGACCGTGCTAGGCGTTCGGCAACATCCGTATGTTAATAATGCGTTTTTGAGTGATTTTATCGAGTCTTTTTCAGCATAGGACTGCTTCAAATTGATATTGGGCATGATCAAGCCTTGGTCATCCTTTCTAAGCTGACCAACACTACTAGGTACGGCTTGACCTGAGCAGTAAACGACATAAGTCCATTCAGTGCCGCCATTAGATAATCGACTCTGCTGAGCATAACTTGATCATCGCAGCGATGAACTCTTGGTCAGTCTAACTCTAACTCTTGCCTGAGTTCTGCGGTGGAGAGGCCCTGATTGCCAGTTAGTTGGCACTGTTGTTGTTGGTGTAGAAGTTGTTGTTGGATTTCGGGGTTGAGGGGAAGGCCAAGATCGGGGTCGCCCAGGAATTCGAGCAACCGTTCTTCCACAGTTGTCCTAATCAGGGTGTGTAGTTGCTCAACGGTCAGATCTTGGATGGGTCGATCGCTGGGGACAGGGTTGGAGTCCGCGATCGGGGGGATTTTGTGGGTTTGCATGGGTGGCGAATCGGTATAGGGGCTATAAGTGCGATCGTAGGCGGTAGGGGCAGGTTTTGGCTAGGGCCTTGTGGGGAAGCGATAATCTCAATAAACCTGCCCTGCTAGGGGGGATGGGGGTTTGATATCTGGGGATGGGCGGGTTTAGTCAGGTTGTGGGTTAGTTGCTGGGATTTGGGTGCAACCCGCCCCCACGAGTTCACGGGTTATGGGGATAACTGGGGCTGGGATGGGTCTAGGGGGATGTTGTTGGT
>JBBILC010000133.1:9776-13400 GCA_037445115.1 Coleofasciculaceae cyanobacterium bin_20 | reverse complement strand
GTGCGGCGGCGGGGAATTCAAAGGCCCCAATGTCAATCAGACCATTCACAACGCGCGGGAAGCCCGGACCGCGCTGGTCGGTGTCGAGGCCGTTGG
This sequence comes from Coleofasciculaceae cyanobacterium bin_20, assembly GCA_037445115.1. Lineage (GTDB taxonomy): Bacteria > Cyanobacteriota > Cyanobacteriia > B231 > B231 > Trichothermofontia. The sequence goes on along the minus strand of JBBILC010000133.1, from coordinate 13,304 downwards.
TGCTGCCCCCCACATCAATAGCAGGGCTACCGGCGATGAGCGCATGGGTTTGGGTGGGGCCACCGTTGTCGGCGAGTGGCCCCAGGATCGCGGCGAGGGCGGTTGGGGTTGTCCCATCGCTGGTTGCCACAATATCACTGGCAATAGGCGTGAAGTTAGAAAGAGCCTGCGCTGTGGTTAGGCCGCTGTGCCCCAGGAGGTTGTAGCCACCGGAAGAAGTCGCGGTGTCGCTGCGAATCTCTGCACCAGTCGGGGCAGTATTGCCTGCAACAAGGCTGTTGCTCACCGTCAACGTGGCAAAGTTGTCGATGCCGCCGCCGCTGTTAGCCGAGTTACCAGAGAGGGTGCTGTTGCTCACCGTCACGGTGCCACTGTCATCGTTGAAGATGCCGCCGCCGCTGTTAGCCGAGTTGCCAGAGAGGGTGCTGTTGCGCACCGTCATGGTGCCACTGGCATCGTTGAAGATGCCGCCGCCGAGACTTGCCGAGTTACCAGAGAGGGTGCTGTTGCTCACCGTCACGGTGCCGCCAAGGTTGTAAATGCCGCCGCCCAAGACAGCAGATCCACCAGTAATCGTGAGGCCATCCAGCGTGGCGGTTGCCCCAGGGTTGACCTGAAAGATGCGGCTGGCATTGTTGCCGCTGATGGTGATGGCAGTGCCACCATTGATCGTGGTTGTGTTGTTATCGATCAGTTCCAGTTGGCTGCTTAGGATAATCGTGCCACTGACCGCGAAGTTAATGGTATCAGCTTCCGAGTTGCCATTCGCCTGGTTAATAGCATCGCGTAGTGACCCTGCGCCACTGTCATTCAAAGTGAACACGGTAAACGTTGCTAGCACATCCCCATAGGCCGCCTGTGCCCAGGGAGCCAACACCGGTATCGTTTCAATCCCACCCGTGCTAAATTCCAACTCCCAATCACCACCCAGGGCAGCGCTACCCGTCAGATCCGTCGAAGCCGCCACATCCGCCCCGGTCAGGTTAGCCAACTGCTGCACAAAGGCTTGCCCCGTCGCCGTCGCTGCCAGGTTGCAGCCAAACAGCAACAGATCCGCCCCTTCCGCCAACGCCCCCGACCAGGACTGCAACACCCCCGTCGCCCCGGTCAGGGCATCGGCATCAAGCCCCTGCCCCCCCAACTGCAACACGCCATCACGGCTGTGGGAGAAAATCTGCACCGCCGTCAGGTCAGCATAGCCCGCTAATACTTGGCTAATTTGAGCGAGGGGATCGTTAGTGTCGTCGATCACATATGCGGCAATGTCCGATCGCAACCCCGCGATCAGCGTGGGCAGATCCGCCAGACCGGCATCGAAAAACGCTACCTCCTGGGGTGTCGAGAGACCTCGGTGGACATCGTATTCTGCTGACGGGAAAAACGTATCCACTAGCCCATCGGTAGGCACCCCAAAATCTGCATCGATAGTTAAAAGCATCGTCTTTGCTCAAGGTTAAGGTCAGGAATAGGGACTACGTTTGTTCCGAGCGGGCGATCGGCAAAGCCAAAATCACAAAGTCATAAGAGTACCTCGATTAAATTCATACAGCACTTCCATACCCGGTGGGGTACAGACAAGGGGCTTAAGCCCCTTGTTCGCAAGGCTTGACAGTACTTCATTAGAGAAGGAACGGCTGTAAAATCATCGGGGCAACAAATGTTACATACAAAAATACCCGCCCAATGGCAGTTTCAGCAACACCATCCCTGGTTCGCGATCTCCGTGCCAGAATAGACCACCGTTGCCCTTGCGTTATCCGCCACTGACCATGCGACGCGACTCGATTTTCTACCGCCTGTTTCAGCAGTCCCCGGCCCTGCTGTTTGAGCTACTCCCCCAGCCGCCAGCCAATGCCCAGGACTACGGCTTCGCCACGATCGCGGTCAAAGAACCCCGCTTTGAGATCGACGGCGTTTTCATCCCCCCACCTACCGATCCGCCGGGGATCGTCTTCTTTGGCGAGGTGCAGTTCCAAAAGGATGACTACTTCTATGAGCGGCTCTTCGCCGAAATCTTCCTCTTTTTCTACCGCCACCGCGCCGACTACGCGGACTGGCGCGTGGTGATCATTTATCCGAACCGCCGTGTTGAGCAGGACACGATCGCTCCCTATGAGACCTTACTCAATTCCGAGCGTGTCCATCGCATTTATCTGGAGGAGTTGGGAGATATTGAGCAACTGCCGTTGGGCGTGGCGCTGATGGTATTGACGATCGTGCCGGAGACCCAAGCCCCCGATCGTGCCCGTACTCTGATTAGCCGTGCCCAGCAGGAAGCCCCAGCCGCCAGCGATCGTCAAGCGATAATAGAGATGATCACGACAATTATTGCCTACAAGTTCACGAGTCTCAGCCGTCAGGAGGTGGAAGCCATGTTGGGGATACAGCTTGCCGATACGCGCATCTATCGCGAAGCCAAGGAAGAGGGTCGCCAAGAGGGACTGCAACAAGGACTGCAACAAGGACTGCAACAAGGGGAAGCCGCCTTAGTGGTGCGGTTATTGCAACGACGCTTGGGCCGGTTGGAGGCTGACCTCGTGGCCCAGATTCAGGCATTATCCGTGACCCAATTGGAGGCATTGGGCGAGGCATTGCTGGAGTTTGACCAAAGAGCGGATTTACTGGATTGGTTGGCACGACAAACTTGAGTGATGGGCTATACATCGTTTTTCGGCACCTCCAGCGGCCCCATCAGCGGTTTTAAGTTGCCAAATTGCCGCAATACCCGCCCTGAACTGGCAAAGGAAATTCCCTGGGATGAGGCCGTGCTAACCATCACGGCTTCAACAACTGGTTGATAAACAGGTGCGGTGGCAACCCACTCCACCATGAAATTTGCCCCGGTCCCCCCGCTCAGATCGTCGGTTTGAATAAAGACATCCGTAGACGCCAGAGGGGGCAGTTCCACGGCTGACCCGGTGTACTGGCGAATAAACTGCCCATTGGTATCGTAATAACGGACTGCGGTGATCAGGATGGCCTGTTCTGGGTCCGTGTTCCGAATACTCAGGGTTGCAGCTAAATTGATGATTTGATCCTGGCGGTTTTGGTGATAGATGTGGGCATAGATGGGCACATAAATCGTTTGTCCAATGCTGACTTGGGTCCGATCGAGGTCGATCGTCGCCAGTTGCTCAAGATGATTACCGATCGGATTGGCATTATGGGAGTGAAGGGGCACCGCACAGGCCGTCACCGTGATCGCAACTAGGCCCCAAAGGATAGCCCAGCGGATCGGCATAGGGCAGTACAGCGACATTATTGCCTCACGGTCTTAAGCACAGTCTTCATCTTTAGCAGGATCATGGCTGGGGAAGCTCGATCAGGGTTATAGGTTGGCTAGTATTGGGTGATCGTGCCACTGTGGCGATTGTAGCATTACCGCGATCGGACCGTGCCGCCACTAGGGCATCTCGAAAAATACCAATTCTGCACTCCCAAGCAATGCCATCTCGTCGCTTGGGGTAGTTGAACTGCCCCGGTCCCAAATTAATCGAGGTGCCCACTAGGATTCCTTCTCCGGCGCTA
>JBBILC010000133.1:0-9676 GCA_037445115.1 Coleofasciculaceae cyanobacterium bin_20 | reverse complement strand
ACGACTAAAGTCGTGACTACAAACTTAACGACTAAAGTCGTGACTACAAACTTAACGACTAAAGTCGTGACTACAAACTTAATGACTAAAGTCGTGACTACAAACTTAATGACAAACCTCAAGCACTAAAACGCGATGATTGACATTTATCGTGCGTTCGTAACGATCGCAACCTTAGAGTTAGATGCCTTAAGCCATTTCTACCAAGACCTTTTGGAACAAGCGCCCCAGCACTACTTGCCCCAGGTATATGCAGAGTTCCAACTCCCTGGCCTACGTTTGGGGTTATTTCAAATCCGGCCTAGCGATCGGCAGGAGTTTGTCAATCCGCAGCAAGGAACCCTTAGCCTCACCCTGGAAGTGGCTGATCTCGAAACCGCGATCGCCCAATTGACCACCTTGGGCTACCCACCCCCAGGAAGCATCATCACCACCTACTATGGGTACGAAATCTATGCCTATGATCCGATGGGTAATCGTTTAATTTTGTATACCCCTGGCGAAAATTTAACGCCCCCAGACTCAAACCGATCGCTATCCTAGCTAGAGCCATCCAGCCCCCCTGCATCCCTAGTGGCAGAAAGGGCCGGGGGGTGAGGAGAACGCTGGCTCCGGTAACCTGCCTGCGTCCTCATGGCGAGACAGATCCGCCCAAGTCCATCGCCGGGGGCTGGCAGCGTCCCCCTAGATTGTTGACGATCGCACAGGTATTGTGAACCAGCATTTGTTGCGTGGTGACCACTGGCGTGGCTGGACCACTGGGACCTTCCACCAACAGCGGTGGCTCCGCCAGCTTAACCCCCGCTTCACGGGCAATCGTCATCATAATGTCGGGATTCGCTGTACTTTCAGTAAAAACAGCGGTGACTCCGGTTTGCTTAATCTGATCAACCAGGGCCGCCAGACGGGCCGGGGAGGGTTTTGCCGCCTTCGTGACCCCTTGCAAAGCCCCCCGCACAGTAAAGCCATAGGCATCGGCAAAGTAGCCAAAGGCATTGTGGGGTGTTAGCAACTGGCGCTGGTCCGAGGGCACCGTAGCCACCTGGGTCTGTATCCAGGCATCCAGGGCGTCGAAGTCGGCAGTCAGACGATCGGCAGCCTGACGGTATTGGGCCGCATGGTTGGGGGCCACCTGGGCTAACTGGTCAGCAATCACCCGCGAGATCGCGCCATTATGGCGAGCCTGATGCCAAATATGGGGATCGGGTACTGTCCCCGGCGTAGCCGTGTCAGACGTTGGACTAGCCTCGTGGCCATGATCATCCTCGTGGCCATGATCATCCTCGTGGCCATGATCATCCCCATGATCGTGATCATCCGCCTGGACATAGCGGGGACTGGGCACAGCAGCTTCATAAACAGCGACACGGGGTTGCCCTGGTGGGGTAGCTTCGACCAATCGAATCAGCTTCGGTGAAGCCCCATAACCGTCGTAGAGGATCAAATCGGCATCGGCGATCGCGGCCCGATCCGCAGGCGTAGGTTCATAAACATGGGGGTCCTGATTCGGGGCCATGAGACAAGTCAGGGCGATCGTCCCAGCGGCAACCTGCTGGGTGAGATCACACAACAGGGCCGTGGTGGCCACAACTTGCGGCGGTGGCTCCGTAGCCGTCGGGGCAGTATCCGGAGTGACGGCTGACTCAGGCTGGGGACCAGAAGCCCCAGGCAAACACCCCCCAACCCCCAGGGTGAGCAGAACGGCCATCATTCTCCGGGCCATCCCACCGTGATTGCGCCCCAGGGTTAACCCAAGCTTCAACCCAAGCTGAGACATAGCTACACAACTCCTTTACGACAAAACCGGGATTTACACAAAAACAACGAGAATTTGGTATGCTGATGGGTAAGAGCATGAGAATGATTATCATTTTTCACTAGCCATGCTAGAGATTGAGCACCTGTCTGTCAATTACCGCCACCTACAAGCGATCGCCGATCTCTCCTTGCGGCTGGCCCCCGGTGAGATTGTGGGCTTGATTGGCCCCAATGGCGCAGGGAAAAGCACGCTGATGAAGGCATTGCTAGGCTTAGTGCCCCACCAAGGGCGAGTTTTGCTGACAGGGCAACCCCTAGATCAGCAACGGCAACGGGTGGCCTATGTCCCCCAGCGATCGCAAATTGACTGGGACTATCCGATCACCGCTTGGAATGTCGTGATGATGGCGCGGACACGGGCGATCGGCTGGCTCCGGATACCCGATCGGCAACAGCGGCAAATCGTCAAGACCGCCCTCGCACGGGTAGAGATGCTGTCCCTAGCCCGACGCCCGATCGGACACCTGTCAGGGGGGCAACAGCAGCGGGTGTTCATTGCCCGTGCCCTGGCCCAGCAAGCGGATATATTTTTGCTGGATGAACCCTTTACCGGCGTTGATAAAAAGACAGAAGCCCTGATCCTGGGGGTCTTTGCGGAGTTGCGTGCCCAGGGGAAAACCCTATTGGTCTGTAGTCATGAGTGGGGCGATAGCCTCAACCGTTACGATCGCCTGCTGCTACTGAACCGCCAACTCTTGGCCGACGGCAAGCCGCGATCGGTGATGACAATGGAAAACATTTATCGAGCCTATGGCGAAACCGCAGCGGCTAACAATGGCCAGCAGCGCGAACCCTTCTTTTTCTGTTAGGACATTGAATATTCTGTTAGGACATTGAATACAGCACTTCCATACTGGGTGAGGTACAGACAAGGGGCTTAAGCCCCTTGTTTACAAGGCTTGATCGTACTTCATTAGAGAGGGAACAGCGGTAATGGGGGCATCCCACTTTTATGACCCTCACCCGCAATTCCTCTCTCAGGACGCGCGAAAGACTTTTACCTGACTCCCCTTCATCCTTTAGGAGAAGAGGTGGGAGAATGAGGGTTTGTTTAGCAAAGTGGGATGCGTTCTGACGACTTAAGTCCTCACTACGAGCGATCGGAAAGCCAAAACGAAGTCGTTGATATGATGTGAGAAAAGAGGCGGTTGAAAAGCTTTAGAAACTAAAGCTGGTGCGCAGCGTGCCGACCCAGATGGAATTTCCGTCCCGTTCCGGATTGTTGGTAACAAATAATCCGGGTGTAAGGGCGAAATGTTCACTGAATCGGAACCGATAGAAGGCTTCAACATGGTAGGTACTGCCGGCCTCATCCGAACGATAGTCACTGTCCGTTACCCGTGGCGGTTGACCGAAGACAATCCCCGCCAAATTTCCCTTCGCCAAGAGATCCAGGAAGCCCAAGGTCACGGCCCAGTTTTGGATCGTGGCCCGATCGCCCCTAAAACCACTGGATTCCCCCTGAGCATTGGTATAGCCATACCAGCCGGAGAGATTAAACCGCGAACTCAGGCGATAGGTGGCATTCAGGGCATAGACATCGGCTGCCGTTGCGGCATCGGCAAACGGTTGATTCGCCAACACACTACCCGTCCCGCCCGATACCTGGGCTTGACCGCCGGGGGCATAGTAGCGGCTATAGGCTAGCCCAATACCGAGACGATCGTTGGGTTGATAGGTCAACTGCCCCAGAGCCGCAAATTGGCCATTAAATAACCCGGCTTTATCGGCTGGATTGCCCGCATCATCGGCAAAATAGGCGAGGGAAAGATTCAGCGATTTACTGAAGTCATAGTTCAGGCCCAAGCCCGCCCCATCACCAAGCCGATAGAGGGGGTTGTATTGCCCAAAGCGGGAAAGGCTACCCACGACATCATCGGAAAATTCAGGATTGAGCGTTGCAAAAATATCGTCAAATTCGGTTCCCGTTGCACTCACCGTTACGCGTAATTTCGGGTTAAAGAAAAACTGATAACGCAGAGTATCCAGGACAACATCGTTGCCATTCCCCGTGGTGCCATCAAAGCTGAGCCGACTTTGGGGCGTTCCCGTGGTGGCTTCAAAGGAAGTGGTATTCGCCGCTTGTAGGCGGGTAAAGAGGAGATCTTGCCCCGAAAAGGTGGTATTCAGGCCCAAGCGCAGGCGATCGCTAAAAATCGTGCTGCTATCGATCTCGCTCCCACTGGCGCTACTCAGGCCAAACACGGCATCCCCCACCAGCTTGGTTGTGGTTGAGAATTGGGTCGCCTCCAGTTGCGCCGTCCGGGCTTCCAGATTGTCCACCCGACCCCGAATCGATGCCAGTTCCGTGGCAAATTCTTCCTGCAAGCGTTGCACCTTGGCCAAGTCTTCCTTGGTGGCCATGTCCGCCGTGGCTGCCGCAATCAACTCATTAATACGATCGAGGCAGGCATTCAACCCGGCGGCAAATTCATACCGACTCAGTGCCCGTTGTCCTCGGAAAGTCCCGTCGGGATAGCCCACAATACAACCATAGCGTTCCACCAGGGATTGCAGGGCTTGGAAGGCCCAGTCCGTCGGTTGCACATCAGACAATTGGCTCACCGAGGTGATCTGCCCCAAACTATCGGCTTCAATGCTCGGTGATGCGGGGTTGAGGAATGCTGAGTTAGGTGATGCTTGATTACCAGCCCCGATCGGGTCGCCGGGGGAAGCCGTCGCCGGGCGGGCAGGGGCGTCGGCACGGGGAACGGGAGCAGACGGAAGGGCCGGAAGACTGGGCACCGCGTCCACAACAAAATTTTCAGTGCTTGGATTTCCCCCACTTGGGAAATCCTGGGCTATACTCTCGGCGGATATATCGTCAGCAATCTGTGACGGCTCGGCTGCGATCGCAACGCCTTCCCCTAGGGTCAGGACGGGTAAAGTGGCGGCCACCACCGTACCTGCGATCGCAACACCGAGAACGCGTCGCTCTCGACATTGCCTATATTTCATTGTCTCTCCTCACATCGAGTGGATATTGGGGGTTGGTTGCAGCCAGCCCCATTTGCTTTAAAGAGATAGTCCTACTCTAGCACCGATCTTTCGGTCAGCCATCAGTAGCCGTCATCATTCGTGACCCAGACCCATGCCAAGGGAAATAGATTTTGCGTCGAGGATCATGTATGGTGTCTCCGCCGCCGACCCATTTTCTAGGAACGGCTAAAGATATCCAGTTGTTCAACTGGTTTGGGGTCCACAAGCAGGGGGGCCGTTTGTTCCCGGACCTTGCCATTACCAGACGCACTCTTGCGTAGACCCACGGCGATTTTGCTATGTTTTTCGATTTGTTGCATGACCTGTTTCGCCCGCTGGATCACACTGGGGGGTAACCCGGCCAGTCGTCCCGCTTCAATCCCATAGGAGCGATCGGCCCCACCCGGCTGGACTTGGTGCAAAAAGATAATTTGATCGGGTAATTCCTTCACCGTCACCTGGTAGTTCGCTACATTGACCAGGATGGACGCTAGCTCGTTAAGTTCGTGGTAGTGGGTGGCAAAAATTGTCCGGGCGCGGATCTCAGTTGCTAAGTATTCGGCAACCGACCAGGCGATCGCTAACCCGTCAAACGTGGCTGTTCCCCGACCAATTTCATCGAGTAACACGAGGGACTTCGGCGTAGCGTGGTTGAGAATATTAGCCGTTTCGCTCATCTCCACCATAAACGTTGATTGGCCCGTAGCCAGATCATCGACGGCCCCGACCCGGGTGAAGATGCGATCGCTAATCCCCAGGATGGCTGACTTGGCTGGGATAAAACTGCCCATTTGCGCCATGATTTGAATCAGGCCCACTTGCCGGAGATAGCAACTTTTACCACTCGCATTGGGTCCTGTCAAAATAATTAAATCCGGTCGCGTCTGAGTCCCTGGCGTCGGGTTGGTTTCCTCACGTCCAAGTCCCGTAGAATTGGGCACAAAGAACCCGGCAGGTAAAGATTGCTCCACCACCGGATGGCGGCCTCCCACAATCGTTAATTCCCGTCCCTCGACCATCTGGGGACAACAATAACCCTGGTAAATCGCGACTTCTGCTAGGGCGACGAGCACATCAACAGCAGCCACAGACCGGGCGATCGTGCGAATGCGATCGGCTTCAACGCCGACTTCTTGGCGCAGGCCAATAAAAATTTCATATTCCAGTTGATTGAGTTGATCACGGGCATTAAAAATACGGGTTTCCCGATCCTTAAGTTCGGGGGTAATATATCGCTCTTCATTGGTTAACGTTTGCTTACGAATGTAATCGTCGGGAGCTTGAATCGCCTTGGCACGGGAAATGCTGATGTAATAACCAAATGCTTTATTAAACCCAACTTTTAGCGTGGGGATGCCCGTCCGTTCCCGTTCCGTGACCTCCAGATTAGCTAACCATTGTTGATCATCCACCAATTGTTGTCGTAGGCCATCCAGTTGGGGATTAACCCCCGCTCGAATTAAGTTACCTTCGCTCAAATGTAATGGCGGCGACTCAACCAGGTGTGCCCGCAAATATTGCCCCAAGCGCTCCAATTCAGGGGGAATATGCTGGATCGCTTTGAGATAGGGAGATTCGGCTTTAGCGACCCGGACCGCTAATTCGGGTAAACGTTCTAAGGAAGCGGCAAGGGCGACTAAATCACGGGCGTTGGCCGTTCCCGATCCGGCGCGACCGGAGAGGCGTTCTAAGTCGTAAATTTGCTTGAGAACGGTTTGGAGTTCCTGGCGCAAAACCCCGTGGGTGACCAGTTCTTGGATGGTTTGTTGGCGAGCTACGATTTCAGCGCGATCGAGGAGGGGTTGCAATAACCACCGTCGCAGTGCCCGCGATCCCATTGCCGTAACGGTGCGATCCAATGCCCACAGCAGTGACCCATGAAAGGTGCCATCGCGCACGGTTTGGGTAATTTCTAAATTGCGCCGGGTTTGGCTATCTAAAATTAAATATTCCGTGAGGGCATAGGTCGTCAACGATTGCAATAAAAGGGGGGTTTCCTTTTGGGTGTCTTCCAAGTATTCCAGCAAGCCCCCAGCCGCCCGCACTGCCAAGGGTAAATGATCACAGCCCATCCCTTCTAAGGTCCGTACCCGGAAGCGTTGCAGCAACCGTTGGCGGGCTTCGGTTTGTACGAAAGGGTGTTGGGGCCGAAGGGTATAGCAAAACTGGGGCGGTAGACAGTCGGGCAGGAGGGGCGATCGCTCCCCCGGTCGTAGCATGCCGCCAATATCAGGGGCGTTGGTGGGCACGAGGACTTCCGAGGGTTGCAGGCGGTTGAGTTCCTGACCTAACTGCTCCAAATCACTGGCCTGGGTGGTCAGAAATTCCCCGGTGGAAATGTCCGCGTAGGCGAGTCCCCAATGCTGGCCGGCAATGACGACGGCGGCAAGGTAGTTATTCTGTCGCGCCTTGAGCATCCCTTCTTCCAGGAGGGTGCCGGGGGTGATCACACGGGTAACCTCCCGCCGCACGAGGGGACCCTGGGCACTAGCGGCGTCTTCAACCTGATCACAGATGGCGATCGCGAACCCCTTTTCCACCAGCAGCACACTGTAGCGATCGAGGGCATGGTGGGGAATCCCAGCCATCGGCACCCGGCCCACATCTTTACCCGCATCTTTGCTGGTGAGCGTCAGTTCCAATTCCCGCGAAACGGTGACAGCATCCTGGAAAAAGCACTCGAAAAAGTCGCCCATGCGGTAGAGGAGCAGGGTGTGGGGATACTGGTCCTTGACCTCCGCATAGTGGCGCATCATCGGCGTCAGGCTTTCGCGATCGACCAGGCGGTGATCGGGGAAGCGCACGGTTTGTTTGAGGTGCTCTGGCAGGTCGGGGAGGGGAAAGTCGGCAGGGGCGGCGGGGGCAGGATCAGTCATGTATACCTACAGCAGACGGTTTCACTCTAGTTTAGACAGTTTAGATAGCATCCTTGCCACGAGAAGTCACGGGAGTCATAACCTTGATGGCCTGGCCAGGGAATGGTTTCTGGTGCCACTGGCGGCCATTGAGGCGGTGATTGGAAACATCAAGGACGGCACGCACGATCGCCCCCTTTCGCGGTGCGCTGGAGATAACCCGCTTGACGCCTAATCCTGCTGATGGGAGAACAGATAGGCCCCCGCGATCGCGAACCCCACTGCTACTGCCACCAACACCGGCAGCGTAAACCAGGGAAATTCACTCAGGGGCGCAAACGCCGCCGATCGCAGCCCCAGGGTCGTATAGGTCAGCGGCAGCAGGAAAACAATCCCCTTCAAAACCGGCGGTAAGGTACTGGGATCAAAGAACGTCCCCCCCAGGAACGACATGGGTACAATCACAAAGTTATTGTAGAGACCGACACTTTCGAGCGATCGCACCGTCAGCCCCACCAGCACCCCCAGCCCCGCAAACACAGCGCAGTTGAGCACCAGCAGCAACAGAAACAGGGGATTCAGAAAACTCCCCACCCGGCCCGTGAACAAGACCGCCACCAGGATCACTGAGCCAGCCGTCATCATGCCGCGCAACACCCCCGCCATCATCTTGCCCAGATACAGCGACAGGGGATGGATGGGCACCAACAGCATTTCCTCAAAGGTTTTGGCAAACAGGCGCTCCCCACAGATCGAAAACGTCGTCCCCCCAAAGCTGATCGTCATCGACGACAGGGCCACCATCCCCGGCAGGATAAATTCCAGGTAGGTATCCCCCAGGGTGGGGGTGGTCACCGCATCGAGGGTTCGGCCCAACCCCAACCCAAAGGCGAGGATGTAAATCAGGGGCGACACCAAGCCAGAGGCCGCAATCTGGGGCAGGCGGGTGCGCAAATCGAGCCAGTCCCCCCACAGGATCGTGAGGCTGTCCTGCCAAATGCGGTGGAGCGATCGTCGGGAGGGGCGATCGTGTTGTGGGTTCAATTCCCAAAGGCTGGAGGATTTCATGGACAGTTGCCAGTGAGTTGGGTACAGCAAGGCAGCGACGGAATCTCCTGGGGCGTACATCCGTTTGCCCCCTGAAGGCCAGAGCTACCCTGACAATTTTCTGCGATTTGTCGGTACCTTTGACAGCAACGTGCGGCCTAACTCGCAAAACTAAGCAGCCGGGATACCGGTAAGGACTCAGGCCATTCTTGCCCAGTCAGGATTCACCCGATCGGAGGACGCGATCGCAGGACGGCAATTCCCGCCGCAAATAGCACACTAAAAATAAGCAAGTTGGTTACGAGGCGGGATATCATGGTAAGCGCAAAAGCCCAAGGTTTAGAGCAGGTAATTTCTCCATCTGATCTGGCGCGATCGCTGCAACCACGGATCAACAACCCCTACAAGGCCGGGATCGATCTGAGCCAAGCCGATTTGGTCGGTGCGAATTTACAGGGCATGGATCTCAGTCATGCCAACCTGCGCGGGGCCAATTTGATGGGGGCTGATTTAAGTTACGCCAATCTCCAATATGCGCAATTGGATAAGGCAGACTTAAGGAGTAGTAACCTACAAAATGCTCTGCTAACCGGAGCCAGCCTCAAGGATGCGGATCTGTTTAATGCCAACCTGGGAGCTGCCTGTCTCAAACAGGCCGATTTGCAAAGAGCCTATTTATTTAGAGCCAATTTGCATGACAGTAATCTTGAATGGTCGGATCTGCGATGGGCGAACCTACGCCATGCCGACCTAACCGCTGCAAGTCTCTGTGATGCCAACTTGACCGAAGCTGACGTGCGGGATGCAATTTTACACGATACGAATCTAGAACAGGCCCAAACCTGCGGGTGTAATCTACACCTCGCCCGCCACATTGCCGATTAACCCAGTCCTTCCAAGCATTAGTTCCCAAGCATTAGTTCCCAAGCAGAAGTGTTGAATGATAGGAAATGTGTTAAAAAATAGCCTCTAATCGT
>JBBILC010000132.1:2579-13677 GCA_037445115.1 Coleofasciculaceae cyanobacterium bin_20 | reverse complement strand
CTGTGCCTGGAGCCGTCCCCTCGGCTTAGGCTGGGAGCATCCCTACACGGTTCGCTATGCCAGTAACCTGGATGATGGGCCGTGGCATGGGATGCCATTGGGCGGCTTTGGGGCTGGCTGTATGGGCCGATCGCCCAACGGAGAGTTTAACCTCTGGCATATTGACGGCGGTGAACATATTTTCCAGTCCTTACCGGCTTGCCAATTCAGTGTGTTTGAGCAGATTGGCGACCATACCCAAGCCTATGCCCTGAGTACTGCTGCGCCGACGGATGGTTCTCTTGGGACCTGGCAATGGTATCCGGCCTCGGATCAGCATCGGGTGACCGGGACCTACCACGCCCTCTATCCCCGCAGTTGGTTTGCTTACCAGGGTGTATTCCAAACACGACTAACGTGCGAACAGTTTTCACCCATCTGGCCCAATAACTATCGGGAAAGTAGTTACCCTGTGGCCGTGTTCCTGTGGACACTGACTAACCCGACGGATCAGCCCATTACGCTGAGTCTGATGCTGACTTGGCAGAATACGGTGGGTTGGTTCACTAATGCTCATCCTTCGCCAGCGGTGATCCTTCGGGATGATGGCAGTCCGGTTTATGACTATCAATCCCGTTGGGGGGAGAGCGGGGGAAATTACACTGAATTACGGGTGCTGGGGGATGACTTGGGTCTGGTGATGGGACGGGTAGGGGAACCACCAAGATACCAAGACACCCAACAACTCGAAGAGGGGGAGGGCCAATGGGCGATTGCCACAACCCTGACTCCCCAGGATCAAGGTTTCTACCACACCCGTTGGAATCCAGTCGGAGATGGGGCGGACGTTTGGCAGACGTTTGCGAAAGATGGCTCGTTGTTGAATCACTGCGATCGCACGCCCGCTAGGGATGGAGAACAGATCGCTGGGGCGATCGCGGTGCGCCTGATCCTACAACCAGGGGAAACGCGCCAGGTCCCCTTTGTGCTGAGTTGGGATTTTCCCGTCACGGAATTTGCCCAGGGGGTGAATTACTATCGTCGCTACACCGACTTCTTTGGGAGAGCGGGCAACCAAGCCGCTGCGATCGCCCAAACGGCGTTGCAACACTACCCCACCTGGCAAACCCAAATCCACACGTGGCAGCAGTCTATCCTTACCCAAACCCACCTGCCCGACTGGCTCCAGATGGCCCTGTTTAATGAACTCTATGACCTGACCAGTGGGGGGACGCTCTGGAGTGCGGCGACGGCACGGGACCCGATCGGTCAATTTGCCGTCCTGGAATGTCTGGATTACCGCTGGTATGAAAGCCTGGATGTGCGGCTCTATGGTGGGTTTGGGCTGCTGATGTTATGGCCGGATCTGGAGAAAGCGGTGCTGCGGGCCTTTGCCCGTGCCATCCCCCAAGCCGATCCCCGGCTGCGTTTGATTGGCTACTATTTGACGATCGGTGCCCCCAGTCTCCAGGCCGCCCGTAAGGTTGCCAACGCCACCCCCCACGACCTCGGTGCCCCGAATGAACACCCCTGGGAGCAAACGAACTACACCTGTTATCAAGACTGCAATCTGTGGAAAGATTTGGCCAGTGATTTTGTGCTTCAGGTCTACCGCGCCTATCAATTTACGGGCAGTACCGATAGGGCATTTTTAGCCGACTGTTGGCCCGCGATCGTCGCTGCGTTGACTTACCTTAAGCAGTTCGATCAGGACAACGATGGTATTCCCGAAAATTCTGGTGCTCCCGATCAAACCTTTGATGATTGGCGCTTACAGGGTATCAGTGCCTACTGTGGCGGCTTATGGTTGGCGGCCCTAGAGGCAGCGATCGCGATCGGGCAGATCCTCGAAACCACCGCACCCTCCCTAATCGTCACGCCCGCGCTGAGCCAATTTCAAACCTGGTTAGCCCAAGCCAAACCCCTATACCACACGACGCTGTGGAATGGGCAAGCCTATCGCCTCGACAGCGGCAGTGGCTCGGATGTGGTCATGGCGGATCAACTCTGTGGCCAATATTTGGCGCGACTGTTGGGCCTGCCGGATATTGTGCCCGCCGACTGTACCCGATCGACCCTGCAAACCATTTATAACGCCTGCTTTGTCAAATTCAATCAATACCTCCAACGCCAGGATGACCCGATCGGAGCGGCCAATGGCGTGCGTCCTGATGGCTCCCCCGAAAATCCCCAAGCCACCCATCCCCTGGAAGTTTGGATCGGGATTAACTTTGGGCTGGCTGCCTTTTTGGCCCAGATGGGCATGCAACAGGAAGCCCTAGCGATCGCCCAGGCCGTGGTCAATCAGATCTATACAGGGGGGCTGCAATTCCGGACACCGGAAGCGATTACGGCCAATCGGACATTCCGCGCCTGTCATTACCTGCGACCAATGGCCATTTGGGCGCTCTATCACGAGTTAGCTGGCTTTAAGCATCGCTAGGACGGTAGCCAAAACTACGGGGTAAATTTTCGTGTCACATTCCCAATCCAGGGATAATGCGGATCTAGTTTAGTCATAAGGCTAAGCGCTAGGCTGATTGGCCAGGCTTAGGGTTTGGCACAGAGTTGACTAGACAAAAACAGCAATGAGGTGGTGATGACCATACCCAAGATCGTGATTCGAGATGAGACCAAGGACGATATCGCCGATATTGCTGAGGTCACTATTGCGGCCTTCGAGGCGCTGGCGATCAGCAACCACACGGAGCAGTTCATTATTGAAGCACTGCGATCGGCCCAGGCTTTGACCCTATCGTTAGTAGCCGAAGTGGAAGGTCGAGTGGTAGGACATATTGCCTTTTCGCCGGTAATCTTGTCCGACGGCACTGAGAATTGGTATGGGCTAGGGCCGCTTGCCGTCTTACCACAGTACCAACGCCAGGGGATTGGTAAAGCGTTAGTACAAGCAGGGCTAGCGCGATTAAAAGCGTTAAAGGCAAAGGGTTGTTGTCTAGTGGGGCATCCCGAATACTACCGGCAATTGGGTTTTGAAAACGCGGATGGCCTCATCTGTGCCGGTGTTCCCGCAGAAGTATTCTTTGTGCTGGTCTTTGATGGCCACTTGCCGCAGGGGACGGTGACGTTTCACAAGGCATTCCAAGCAATGGGGGAACCTTGACTGGCGATCGCTACCCTCTCATAACGCCCATAGGCTTTAGTGGTTTCAAATCCGCCGACTAGCCTTGTATTGGTCAATCGGTCTCCCCAATCAGCGCCAACAAATCTGCCTCCGTCAGGCAGGGAATCCCCAACTCTTGCGCCTTCGTCAACTTCGATCCCGCATTCTCTCCCACCACCAGATAATGTGTTTTCCGGCTCACCGATTCCGTCACCTTGCCCCCCGCCTGCTGGATCAATGCCTTGGCCGCCTCCCGCGTCAGCGTCGGTAGGGTCCCCGTCACCACGAAGGTTTTACCGGCTAGGGTTTGGGCTGTCGTCACGCTAAGATCGTTCGCAGCCGCACGTAACTGCACCCCCGCCCCCTGCAACCGTTCGATTAACACCTGATTCGCCGGAATTTGGAACCACGCATAGACCGACTGGGCAATTTCCGGCCCAATCCCATAGATCGCCGCGATCGCGTCCAAACTCGCCGTCGCCAACTGCTGCACATCCGGAAACACCGCCGCCAACGCCTGGGCATTTACACTCCCCACATGGCGAATCCCCAACCCGTAAAGCACCCGTGACCAGGGCTTTTGCTTCGAGGCCACGATCGCCTGCACCAACTTTTGCGCCGACTTTTGCCCCAAGCGTTCCAACTGGGCCAATGGTTCGACCTCTAGCTGATATAAGTCAGCCACCGACTGGACCAATTGCGCCGCCACCAACTGCTGCACCAACTTTTCCCCCAGCCCATTGATATCCAACGCATCGCGACTGGCCCAATGCACCAACGCCCCCCGCACGATCGCCGGACAGGCTGCATTCACACACCGCGTCACCGCCTCCCCTTCTGGTTGCACCACCGGATTGCCACATTCGGGACAGAGATCGGGCAACACCACCCGTTCTGCCTGGGGAGGCCGTAATTCCGGCAATACCCGCACCACCTCCGGAATAATTTCCCCCGCCTTGCGCACCACCACCGTATCACCCAGGTGCAAATCCAACTCCAGCAGGCGATCGCGGTTATGGAGACTCGCCCGACTCACCGTCGTCCCCGCCAACGGCACCGGCTGAAACTCCGCCACGGGCGTCAGGGCACCCGTCCGGCCCACCTGCACCACCACCCGCTCAACTTTAGTAGGCGCTTCCTCTGCCGGGTATTTCAGCGCCACCGCCCAGCGGGGAAATTTCTGTGTAAAACCCAATTCTTCTTGCAACGCCAAATTATTGAGCTTCACCACCACCCCATCCGTGAGGTAGGGCAACTGAAACCGCGCCGTCGCCCAGCGATCGTAATAGGCCCGCACAGCCCCTAAGCCCTGACAGCGTTGCCGCTCCGGATTCACCCGAAACCCAAACCGTTGCAGCAGTTCTAAACATTCCCACTGGGTCGGGGGCAACCCAGCGTCAGCATCCAAAATATGCAGCGTATAGGCAAAAAAATCCAGCTTGCGATCGGCCACAATCCGCGAATCCAACTGCCGTAGCGTCCCCGCCGCCGCATTCCGGGGATTGGCAAACAGCGCCATGCCTTCCGCCTCCCGTTCCTGGTTAATCCGGTCAAACACCGACAGCGGTAAAAACGCCTCGCCCCGTACCTCCACCCGTGCCGGAGGATTGTCTACTGGCAACCGCAGGGGAATACTGCGAATCGTGCGCACATTCTGGGTAATCTCCTCCCCCATCGTGCCATCCCCCCGCGTCGCCCCCCGCACCAGAATGCCATGTTCATAGGTCAGCGCTAGGGCCGAACCATCAATTTTGAGTTCACACACATAATCCGCCAGCATCAACCTTGTAGGGGCGGGTTTCCCAGATAAATCCGGTGCCAAACCGTCAACATCCATAAACCCGCCCATCTGGGGATTCTCCGGGGGAGACGCTGCGCGAACAGAGGGTGATTCATCTTGCTCCCCCTGCCCCCCCAATACCCGCTGCCAACGGCCCTGCCAACTCGCAAACTCTTCGAGATTAAAGGCATTCTCCAAACTGTAGAGGGGTACCGCGTGTTCCACCGACGTGAATTGGGTTGCCGGTTTTTCCCCGACTCGTTGCGTTGGGCTATCGGGTGTCACTAAATCCGGGTGCTGGGTTTCAAGATCCTGGAGTTCGCGATAGAAGCGATCGTAAACCGGGTCCTCCATGATTGGCGCGTCAAGGACATAGTAGGCATAGCTGGCCTCCGTGAGCAGCCGTCGGAGTTCCTGTACCCGCTGCTTGACAGCTTGGTTCGGATCGGTCTGGTGAGCCAAGAGAGAAGAGGAGTGAGGAAAGAGTGACTCACTACTCACGCCTCTCTGCTCACTCCTAGTCGGATCGGTGGGATCTGCGGGATCGGAGAAGAGGGGGATTTGGTCAGGAGAGGTCGATCGCGGCACCATCATTACCCTTAGCGCTCATCCCCCTAGCTTATCCTCAAGGTGTCAAAACCTTTAGGGAGGTTCGCGTAAACAAGCAACATTGAACAGCTTTTTGCCAAAATGAGCATCACTGGATGGTCGGATTGTTGGGGAATCTGGATCGATCCGTGGGCAAACTGCTATACTAAGAAACGCGATGGCGAGCGTAGCCAAGTGGTTAAGGCAGTGGATTGTGGTTCCACCATGCGCGGGTTCGAATCCCGTCGTTCGCCCTAATAAGGTTTAATCGTAAAAGTTTTAAAACTGGGGATGCTTCCTCTTGACCTACCCCTAGAGGATACGACAATTCCCTAGCCCCCATTCACCTGGACAAGGAGGAGTCACGGTTCGTGGTTAAGCATGGCTCTCCCCCCAGCGATCGCTTTCTTTAAATCTAGAGATGGCCACATAGATGGGCAAACCTCCCGGTCACGAATACATCAAGAGGCTGCTACGATCGCCCTATCCCTAAGCAAGCAATCACGGGCAACACAATGGAGTCAACCGCGAAATCCCCCAGCCAAATCGTGATCACGGAGGTCAATGCCACCCTCAAACGACTCTTGAAACACTGGGGGAATGTAAAAAAGGCGCAACAAAGCTGGGATTTTAAATCCTCGAATCAGGTGCTAACGGCATTCACGGAAGACATCGAGCGCTTGACCCAATCCTGGCCCGAATCGGAGCAAATTCTCCGCACGGCGATCGCCCAGGATCAAGCCTTTGTGCTGTCGGCTGACTATCCCACCGCAATCGAAGCCACTTTTGCTGATGTTAATGTGCCCCTCCAAGGCGAGTTTCCCACCTACGAATTCCCGCCCTTCAAGCTGACCTTTTCGCCAGAGAATGGCTATGTGCGGCTCAGTATTGGTCGCCAATCCCAACAAACCCGTCTCTTTGCCCCCGATGTATTAGCTGCCTGGGTAGCGGTACAATACAAACGTGTGGTCAACAGCAGTTTCAACGCCGATCGCTTTTGCCGCGATCTGCTCAATGCCTACGAGATTGTGAACCGTCTGGCGCTGCAACAACCGGAAGTCGCCTGGGGACATCCCGTTCCCCTTAAGGACATTTATAAGCTCCTCACGCTGAAGCAGTCAGCCCGTCAAGATTATCCCGAATCGCTGTTTACCTACGATTTAGCCCGTCTCAAGGAGCAATTTGATATTAGCTATAACCAATATCGGTTTGAACTGGTTCCCTCGCGGAACGCGGCTAAGGGGCTACTCTTACGGAATAGCCAAGGTCAAGAAAATCGGGTCGATACCTTAATTATTTATGCCAACGATGACACGGATTAACCCAGCTGATCTCGAACTGTTGCAACAGGGAATCCCCCCCAGTCATTCCGCGTTGCTGACCCAGATGACCCTGGGGCGAGACGTGTGGCTCGATCGCGTTCGGGAGCATTATCTGGACAACTATCTAGCTGATGGTGGCAGTAAGGTCAAAGTGCTGGTGGGCGACGCGGGGACCGGTAAAACCCATTTGCTGCGATTGGTCGCCCAGGATGCCCAGATGTTGGGGTATGCAACGGTCTACCTCTCGGCACGGGATCACAAGCTCAATGATCTGCCGGGACTTTACCGGGCGATCGTGGCGCAACTGGATATGGACGCCCTGGTTCAGGGGTTGTGCTGTTACGTGGCGACGGAACTGGGCTATGGCCGCGATCGCTACGATGGCCAGGGGTCGCTAGTGCCGCTGATCTGTGAGGAACAGTTACTCACGCGGGATCAGGCCATCCGCGAAATCAACCGGGCCAAGGCCAAAGCCTTTCACGCCATTGATCTGGGGACTTCTTTTCGGACCTTTGCTCACCATGTTATGACCAGTCACCTGATTCACGAGAACGAGGCGGATCTGGCCCTAGGGCTGAAATGGTTGCAGGGCGAAAAATTGGAACGCCATGAAAAGCAGATCACCCACCTGTTTGAACGCCTCAGCCGCACTACGGCCCGCGCCTGGTTAAATTGCCTCATCCGGTTATTGCAACTGGCCGGGAATACCGGGTTGGTAGTGGCGATCGATGATCTGGAAGTGCTGACGGAACATTCATCCATGACCGGGCGATTCATCTATACCCCCAATGCGATCAAAGATGTGTGTGAACTTTTCCGCCAACTGATTGATGATGTGGAATTGCTGAGTCACTTCCTGTTGCTCCTGGCAGGGCGTCCGCCGTTGATTAATGATGAAAAGCGCGGTTTCAAAAGTTACGAAGCCCTGTGGATGCGGTTGCAAACGGGGTTGGTGCCCATTGGGAAATTTAATCCTCTTGCGGATATTGTCGATACCGATGCCCATCTGCTGGCCAATGGTCGCGATTTTGCTGAGGCCGTCCACGGGAAACTGCTGACCCTGTTTAGCGATGCGAATTTACCCCTGGAATTAAATTATGACCAGGTGCCCGATCTCAGTGAACAGGGGCCGCTGCGATCAGCGGTGATCAAGGCAACGTTGATGGTGCAGTCTTCCCTCACCCCCGGCCCCTCTCCCAGAGCGGGCGAGGGGAGTTAGTCCTCAGCCCCAACGCCTCATCCCTAGAGCGCGGAGAGTTAGTCCTCACCCCCGGCCCCCTCTCCCCCAGAGTAAGGGGAGATGAGGTTGATCCCGTTTCCTGTGTTGTGATCTGATGTCCTATGCCAACCTACCCAGAGCGTCGTAAACAGGCGGTTGCAGTGATTGAGTCCTTGCGGGCGGGCATTCCCACGCGGGCCTCGACTCGTGAACTGCCGGATCTGCGGGAATCTTTAATCGAGCAGATTGCCCAGGATCTGACCCGGTTAGCCGAGGGTAATCCGCCGCCCGGTCGCCTGCTGTGGGGAGCCTATGGACAGGGGAAAACCCATGCGCTAACGGCAGTGGAACACCTGGCTCTGGATGAGGGCTTTGCGGTGAGTCGTTTGTCCCTCAGTCGGGAGGTATCGTGCCACCACCTGTTTAACTTTTATGGTCGGGTGGCGATCGCCATTCGTACCCCCGATTCGCAAATTCCTGGCATTCAACAGGCCCTCGATCGCCAAGAACCTGGCAACCTCATCGAGAGTCCCATTCTCAAGCCGGGACGCTATGTCCATCCCCTGCCCGCGATCGTCCTGGAGGACTATTTCTATGCGGCGGGCGAAGACCGGGATCTGCTCTACGGCGATCTCATGGGAACCCGGCTATCAATGCCGGAACTGCGCCGGATGCATCGCCTCAACCGGGGGGAAACTATGCCCCGCTTTGAGGAAAACTTCCGCGTTGCCCAACACGCCAGTGCCTACTTTGGGCTGATGGCGGACGCGCTGGTGTGGTGTGGATATAAGGGCTGGGTGATTCTGATTGATGAAGTCGAACTGGTCGGTCGGTTGGGACGGGTGAGCCGCCTGCAAGCCTACCGCAATCTCAACTGGCTGCTCAATTGGTCGAAAATGATGCCCTACCCAATCTATACCCTGGGGGTGGTCGCTTCTAGTTTACGGAATGATGTCTGGTTCAGTGGGGCGGGCACAACGGAGGCCAAATCAACGAGACAACAAGCGCGGATTGATAGTGTCCAGATACCGGCCCTAGCGGCAGAACGGGGGGGACCAGAACTGGCGCTGGAGATGGAAAATTTTTTCAAAACGGCGATTAATAGTCGCCAGTGCCCTTCGATCAAACTGATTAAGGATAGCGATTTACAGCGTTTGTTGGAGCGTCTGCGAGAGTTGCATGGGATGGCCTACGATTGGTCGGCGCAACTGGATGTGGAAAGTTTGCGGCGTACAGTGAGGGAGACGGGCAGCCAACCCATTCGGACGTATATCCGAGCGGCGCTAGAGGTATTGGATATGGCCTATGTCTACCGGGAAGCGATCGACCTACGGGTGGATAGGCTCCAGGAGGGGACGTTGACGGAAGATGAGAGTTATTTTGCGCCGGAAGCGGAGGCTTAGGGGGGGAGGCGGTGCGATCGGTGTGGGGTAGGCACCTTGACCTGACAGATGGGATTTTAGATTTTAGATTTTGGGATTTTAGATTGGCTGGATCTTGTGGGGTAGGCATCCTGCCTGCCACCGAGACAACCGACCGGGTCAATGGAGCCGTTCTTGGCTGGGGGATCTTGTGGGGTAGGCATCCTGCCTGCCACCGAGACAACTGAGTCTTCGATATACCCAGACGGCTATCCCACGTTTGATGGGTGTCGGGGAAAGCCGAGTGATGCGGTGCCCCATAAATTCTTCCTGATTGGGGCTGGCCTACGGCGTAAGGGAAGGTAGAAACTTCTGTCCCCCAAGCCACGTCCCAGGGAGTGTAACGGTACCATTGGCAACCATGACACAGGCTGGGTTACGGGACAGGGTGCAAGATCAGCGTTGGCGTACTGGGAGCAGAGCAGTGATTCAGGAGTTCCATCTCTCGGTGACCCCGCTGGGGGACGATGAGTACCTGGTGCGGACAGAGCAGGTTGCTCCAGGGGTGCCCTTGGCGGAAGAACAGGTGGCGTGGCCGATCGATACCTGGCTACAGCAGTCCCGCCAGTTAATGCAGGACCCGTTACTTAAGGTCTTGCAGAGCCAAAAAAAGGGGGGAGGCAGGCCGAGTGAACCCACAGTCGCCAACTTGGTCAGCTTTGGCCAAACCCTCTATAACCAATTATTCCAGGGCACGATTCGCGACAGTTGGGTGACGGCCCAGGGGATTGCCTATCACCGTCGGGAACGCTTGCGGCTGCGCCTGGGTTTGAAGGGAACCCGGTTAACCCGCATTCCCTGGGAAGTGTTGCAGGGCGATCGTCCCCTAGCTACAGGGACCGATGTCATGTTTTCCCGCTATCAACCCACCCCGATCGCCCTCGCTTCACCGTTGCTGCCCCACCTCCATCCGGATCTTCAGCAACCCCTGCGGGTATTGGTTGTCCTGGCGGCCCCAGAGGATCAGGAGCGGTTAGCTCTGCGCCATGAAGTGGAAACCCTACAAGCAGAACTGCGGCGGGTGGCGACGAGCAGTGAGATGGGACCGCTCCCCGACCTGGATTTAACGATTTTGGAACAACCGGGGCGCGAGGCTCTGACCCAAGCCCTGGAACAAGGCGATTACCAGGTCCTGCACTACTCCGGCCACAGCAATGTCAGTGCCATGGGGGGAGAACTCTACCTGGTCAGCGGTCAGACGGGGTTAACCGAAACCTTGAGTGGCGAAGATCTGGCGGGGTTACTGGTCAACAATGGCATCTGCATGGTGGTGCTCAACTCCTGCCGGGGTGCCCATGCGGCCAGTGAGGAAATTACCGACGATACGGCTACCCAGAGTTTGGCGGAAAGCTTGGTGCGGCGCGGAATTCCCGGCGTCCTGGCAATGGCGGAGCGCATTCCCGACTCGGTTGCACTCACCCTCAGCCGACTGTTCTACCGCAATCTCAAACAGGGCTATCCCGTTGATCTCAGTTTGAACCGTGCCCGTCAGGGGTTGATCTCTGCCTACGGGTCCCATCAACTCTACTGGGCCTTGCCCATCCTCTACCTGCACCAGAATTTTGATGGCTTTTTGACCGTACCCGCCGCCGCTGCTGCGGATCGGGAGGCCAACCTGGACCTTCCCGAACCCGCCACCCCTGAACCCGCCGCGATTACGACTGGACC
>JBBILC010000132.1:0-2569 GCA_037445115.1 Coleofasciculaceae cyanobacterium bin_20 | reverse complement strand
GCAACCGCTAGCCCCCCCCCGACCTGCCCCATTCACCCCACCCACCCACCCATCCCCTCCAGAGCCACCGCGTTCCCCCGGATATGGCCAGTGCCGCCAGCTTATTGGCGATCGATGATACCGACACGACCATTTCCCCCGAAGAACTTTCCAGGGCGGCTGAGTTAATTCGTCAGTTATCGGGAGGTGAGGATGACACAGACTTGGAAGAACCCCTCCTGGCGGCTAGCCACGAAAGCTTACTCCCCGATGCCGAAACTGATTTACCGGCGCTTGCCCTCGAAGAACCCCTGCCAGAGGGGGACTTGCCTGATGCGCTGGTTGGTCCGCTGGCCTACCCTGGTACGGAGGCTGAACGGGAGGCTGGGTTACTGAGTCAGCAACAGTTGGCCCATGTGGTGGCGGCCTATCGCCGCGAGGTGGCCCTGAACCCGAAGGATGCCAATGCCTATAACAAGCTGGGGTTGGTCCTTTACAAATTGGGTCAGTACGAGGAAGCCGCAGACATGTATCGGCAGGCGATCGATCTAGATCCCAGCCTGAGCGATCTATACCGCAACCTGGGTACAGCCCTCTATCGGCAAGGCAATATACCCGCCGCTCTGGATGCCTATAGCCAAGCCCTAGAAAAACTTTCCCACCCAGCATCGGCCACGGCCCTATCGACCCGACCCACCGCCGGCACCTCCCTAGGCTCCCTAGCGGCTTTCCCTAGCCCGGCGACTGTTCCCCCCGCCCCTACCCGCCTGGGCAAACAACGCTACCTGTGGCCTGCCCTGTTTTTGGTGGGAACCGCCAGCGTGATTGGGGTTGCCCTCATGGGGTTGGGGGTGATTCCTGGGGGCTTCTGGTCAGCCCCCGTCACCCGGATTGAGTCTTCCCCATCCCCGGAGGAGCCGCCTTCTCCCGCGCGATTCCCCAGTAGTCCGGAGCAATGGGCGAGTCAGAATACAGAAGCGGTGACGACGATCGCCATCGATCGCCTCAGCCACGCCGATCTGGACACCGGCCAGCAAGCGGTCACCGCCCTGCTCGATCGTTCAGCCCTGGCGGAAGCAAAGGCGGCCCTCGCCACCGTGCCCAACCGCAACCTGAGTGATCCACGGGTTACTTTCCTGTGGGGGCGGCTGATCTGGCAATCCTTACAAACAGGCGATCCGCAAAACTATACGATCGACGATGCCCGTCGCTACTGGGAAACCGCTGTACGCGATCAGCCTAATGTGCCTGCCTTCCGCAATGCCCTAGGCTTTGCCTACCTGGCCGAAGGGAATTTAGAACGGGCCAACCGCGAATGGCTGCGATCGCTCTCCCTCAGTGAACAGGTCCTGGCCCTAAATCCGGAGGCCCAAAACCAACCCCTCCCCCCGGATATGCTCACCGCCTACGCCGGGATGGCGATCGCGCTGCACCAGTCGGCCAACCAGCAGCCTCCTGCGGTTCAGACCAACTTACGAAACCGCGCCGACGAACTCTACCGCCTGGTTACTGCCCAAGCCCCCGACACCTTCCAACTGGACAGCCTCCAGAAAAATTGGCTCTGGACCGAAGCCAGCATCCGCGAATGGCAAAGCCTGGGCCAAACCGTCGCCCAGCAGAAGTGACCTCCTCGTAACTACTACTCTGTCAGTCCTGAGATGAAGGGTTGTAGGTTGGTGTCGAGTGGGCGAGACCCAACACGTTCACTGGCTTTGTTGGGGCGCACTGCGTTTGACCCAACCTACCCAATCAAGATTGACAGACCACTACTCACTATTTCCTGATCGCAGTTGTGCGAGCAATTGTTGGGCCAAGGCAAAATCGGGAGTGATGGCCAGGGCTTGCTGCACTTCGGTTAACGCCGCATTGGTGTGATCGGTACGCTTCTCAATAATGGCCAAATTGTAGTGGGCGATCGTATGGACACTAGCTGGCGTTTCGGGGCGATCGGGCAGGTGTAAAACCTGTTGGAACAGGGGTTTCGCCTGCTCTAGATTGCCTAGGCTAATCAGAATTAACCCTAGATTGACATAGGGGGCATCGTACTGGGGATTGAGCTGAATGGCCATTTGATAGGCGGTGATTGCCGCATCGAGCCGATCCTGGGCGTGCAAACTCAGACCAAGGTGATAGTAGGCGGTGGCGTCATCGGGGTACTGATGGACGATCGCCTGCCAGAGGGTGGCGGCTGTTTCATACTGTCGTGCGGCTAGGGCTGCCTGGGCACGCTCCTGGAGAGTTGAGTCGGGTGTTTGAGCCTGGACTGCCCGTATTCCTCCTAGGCTATGCACAAGTAGCCCGATCGCCGCAAGCGATCGCAGACAGTGCCCAGTAGACAGCCACCGAAGGGGGCGACGAAGTAGATGAGGCATCGGATCAGGCATCTAATAAATTGTGCAATGTTCGTAGTAACGACTTTAGTCGCAATGGGCTAGAGCCACACACAACAAAACGTGCGCCATTGATGAGTTACAACGTTCGTAGTAACGACTTTAGTCGCAATGGGCTAGAGTCACCCACAACAAACCGTGTGCAATTGATGAGTTACGGCATGAGTGGCAATGATAGACCGAGTGGCAACGATCTGCCC
>JBBILC010000131.1:0-13685 GCA_037445115.1 Coleofasciculaceae cyanobacterium bin_20 | reverse complement strand
GGATTAGTGTGTCTATTTTTAGAAAATAAAATCTTAAGATTCAACACTTCTGGCTGCGGCCATGATTCGCGAGTTACAAGCTTTAGGGTTGCAGATCGATTTCGTGCTTACTGATGTTGAGACCCTGCCAGGGGGTGCAACTTGGTGGGTTATGACTAAAGTTCCAGGGATTCAGTACCAAGCGGTTGGCAATTTATTTGGTTTAAGGAGATGGATAGAATATGGGTTAAAACAAAGTAAGAATGAGTTGGAGTAGGCCGATTTTCGGTTGACGGCGTATGAGAGTATCGAGAAGTGGTGGGAGATTATCTGTAGTGCCTATCTTTTGGTGAGTTTGTATTCGACAGAATTTGACAAGTCATCTAGAGTAGTATCAGCAGTATTTTCAGAACATCGTGATTGGGATCGGAGTAAGGGTTGGAAAAATTACTTGAATAATTGGCGACTAATGATGCAGCCATTAATATCATTTAATCTAATTAATCCTTGGTTACCCCTCTTTTATCACTTCGGGGAGAGTAAAATTGTTCCAACATCGAGGAAAGCTGATCAGCTATGCTTTCTGACGTTGAGTTCCTATCAGATGCCTAAAGATTTAGGAATGTGTTAAGAACTGACCGATGAAACCCATAGCTGATAACGACTTCCAGTCTTTGACAGCTTTTTCTTTGCCCAGAGTAACAAAAGAGGATTACAGCCCTTCCCGCTCTAATGAAGTACTGTCAAGCCTTGTGAACAAGGGGCTTAAGCCCCTTGTCTGTACCTCACCAAGTATGGAAGTGCTGTATTTGTCTTTCCGATACGACAGTTAGTGCGTGTTTTTTTCAGTTGGGATGCGGCAATTTCGACATAATTGGCCGTTTGCCATTGGCATCCCAGAACCTGCTCCCCCTGGACATCAATGACCCAATATTCCGCAATGCCCATCGCGTGATAGATCCGCCGCTTATCCTCCCGATCCGTTTTCAGCGTTGTATCCGCAATTTCGCCCACCAATAGCGGGGCTGACCACTGGTGTAGATCAATGCGGCGGGGTTCACCCGGTTGCCAACGGGGGTAGGCAGTCCCTCGATACAACACGAGATCCGGTGCGCCTGCGTGCAGGGGAGCTTTTTCGAGTAAGCAGCGTCCGAGGGAAACCCAGGTTTCGTCTGGATGCAGGGTTGACCATACGAAAAACAGCATCATGAATAAATCACTCACGCTAGCATGGTTAATCCCTTCGGCTCCCCTCTCAACCCACAACCATCCTTGCAGAAAAAATAACCGGACGCGTTCAGCCGTTTCCTGTTCGCGCAGCACAAGATAGTCCGCCCAGGTTGCTGGCTGGCCAGGGTGAACTGGGAAGTCGGCAAAGCTTGTCTCAGCTTGGGAAAGGACCACAACTTAACAAGGACCACAACTTAACAGGGATAGCGATTACTTACGATCATACTTGCTTGACTGGCGATGCTCCACTGATGCCGCTGATACTGATAATCCGTGTCATACACGCCACCGACCCGACCGCGATCTCAGAGATCTCAGCTTTCATAGCTAAACACCCCACCTAGCGGCAAATGATCAGTTGCCCGGATTTAAATGGCCCATCAACTCAGCTTGGGAGCATTGCAAAATTAACTGCGTCGCCTCGCGATCGGGCAAGGCTAACAATTGGGGCATCCGGTCAAGAAGAGCGCGATCGACCTCCCCAAACCGTGCCTCCATCAGCGCTATCAGAATTTCCCGTCGTCCTCGTTCCAGTCCAACCTGTTTGCCTTCCTGGCGGCCTTTCTCCAAGCCTATGCGTTCAACGCTGCTAATGTACGGCATCTGTCGCGCCTCCTCGTATTGCTCTAGTTCTTGCCAAAACGCTTGTTCTAATTCTGCGGAAAGTGCCATCACCCAGTCAATGAACAGAAACAGGTTGAGGATGTCCTGACGATCGTACCCTCTTTCATACAGCCGCCGGATGAGGTTAAATTTCCAGGCTTTGCGATCGCTCGGTTTTCTACAAGTCGCCTGCGCGTGTCAATGGGCCATCACCACCGTCGCAAATGGGTTATCATTCGCCTCTAACGCTGCCCACCGCTGCTTGTAGTCTAGCAACTTCACACTTAAGAACTGGAACGTGATCTGGCAACCCAGCGTATTTTGCTCATAGGTCATTGGTCGCCAAGTGGGGCTGGAATCGCAGAGAATCACAAGGCTGACCACGGGGCGATCGTAGCGATTCTCCTGCGGAGACGCTGCGCGAACGCTGATCCGGTAATTATATTGATACATCCGCTGGGGGAATTGGGCATCTTTACGACCTTGAACCTCAACATGAATGAGAATCCACAGTTCCTGGTGATTTTTCAGCCAAACCTTAACCAGCTTGTTGGCAAAACGGCGACCCAGGGCAGCATCGCGCACTACCTGTTGTAGTTCCGTATCGAGAAACTCGTGGGGGCGCGTCCAGTCAATGGCCGCGTAAAGATCGGGGAAAAAGAACTGGAGGCATTCGGGGAAATAGGCTTCCAGGACCAGTTTCCAAGGACTGTCGTGGTCACTGCGTTGGGTCATGTCATTCTCTACCATATGCCTTGGGTGTCGCCAAACGCTTGATCTCGCAACATGGAGTAACAGTCAAGATTGTGGCTACGCTTTTAGGAGTAGATATGAGCACAGAGGGTGGTTCGACACGGTAAACTCACCGCGAAGGTGGTGCCCTTGCCTAACTGACTATTGACTTCAATCCGTCCCCCTTGCAGATCGACAAATCGTTTGACAATATTGAGGCCCAGTCCTGTCCCGCCGATATTACTGACATTGCGACCTCGATGGAAGGGTTCAAAAATGTGGGGTAAATCCTCTGGCGCAATCCCAATCCCTTGATCTGTGATCTGGAAAATTACATAATCTGTGTGCTTGCTAAGCTTAAACTGAATCCGACCGGGTGGAGGCGTATACCGAATCGCATTGGTCAGAATATTGGTCAAGATCGATCGCAATAGGCACTCATCCAGCGTCACCATTAAACGCTTGTAGCGGCTGGTAAAGTGTAACCGTTCCGATCGGGTTTCGCCTTGTTGGCAATCGGTTAGCTCGGCGGTAATCTCAGCAATTACCTGGCGGCAAAAGGGAATTACGTCAAAGCGACTGGGATTAACAGCAATCCCCTTAGCCTCAACACGACCGATGATTAAAATGGCATCAATCATCTGAGTCATGCGCTCCACATTATCCTGAATTCCCCGTAAATAATGCCCCTTTTGCTCTGCGGTCAGTTGGGCATCATAGCGTCCCAAGGATGAGACCGATAGCAAAATATTATTCAAGGGATTGCGGAATTCATGACAGACCATTGTGATCACCCGCGATCGCAGTTCACTGAGTTCCTTCAGTTGTTCATTGGCTTCCTGCAAGGCCAGCGTCCGATCGCGAACCCGTTGTTCCAATTCCTCATTCGTCCGTTGCAAAATGGCCTCAGCCCACTTGCGCTGGGTAATGTCCCGAAACACCACAACCGCCCCGACCAGATTCCCCTGTTCATCTCGAATCGGTGTACTAATATATTCCACGGAAAAACAAGTCCCATCCCGTCGCCAAAACACCTCATTAGAGACGCGGTGGACAATACCATCTTGAAAAGCGGCATAAATCGGACATTGCTCACGGGGATAGGGGGAATGATCCGCATGGGAATGGTGCAAAACATGGTGCATGGATTTACCAATCAGTTCTTGGGGTTCCCACCCAATCATTTGGGCCGCCGCTGGATTCACAAACGTCGCCCTGCCATGCAAATCAACCCCGTAGACCCCTTCCCCGATCGCATTCAAAATTAATTGTTGTTGCTGTTGTAGTTGTTCAAACGCTGGTTCAATCAGGGTCAGTTGTTGCGATCGCGTCAGCCGTGCATAGGCCACGAACAACGCTTGCCGATCGCATAAGCGGGGGCCTGCGGTTGTCATCAGGACCACCGGACCTGCCAGCCCATCATGTTGATCGATCAAAAGACGATCGATGGCCGTTGCCAGGGGCCAATGTAGCTCAATTTGCCCATAGGTCTGGACCGTTTGCCATACTGCTGGATCGTGGGCGAGGGATTGCGGCAAACACTTGCGCCAACGGGAACGCTGCGATCGCCAGTGGTTTAACCGTTGCCGGGAGACCAGCGCGATCGGCCAATGACAGGCCGTCAGATGACTGTCCGGCGCGATCAGCATCACCCCCCACGCCGCCGGATGAGTCCGGAAAAACCGGGCCAGCGCCTGGTAAGTCGTATCACTGGGCAGACTGAAGGCTTGCAACGGCAAATCTGGGAGCAGATCCCCAACCGTCATGGCGGCAGCGGCCCGTCCCGGTGCAGCGATCGCCGCTGGGAGAGGCGGCGCGATCGCCATCGTCTGGGTTCCGGACAGGGGATCAGACAGAGGACTGCGAGAGGAAGGCATAGGATTGCCAATACCCAAATTTAGCCCTCATTGTACCCATACGGTAGTCTCCTACACCACACGCCTGATCCCAAAAACCCTATGAACAGAGAGGGGATATCCCGATCGCACCCATACCTGTCATAACCCGGCCATGACAACCATTCTGGTGATTGAAGATGAGGCCCAAACCCGTGAAATTTTCGCACGGTGTTTGCAGTTTGAAGGGTTTCAGGTGCTTGTGGCCGCCAGTGGGACGGCGGGGGTACAGTTGGCCCAGCAACACCCGCCCGACCTGATTGTGTGCGACATTATGATGCCGGACATGGATGGCTATCAGGTCTTGTCCACCCTCCACCGGGAACCCGCCACCGCTGCGATTCCGTTCATTTTTCTCACGGCCAAGGTCACAATGGCTGACCTGCGTCAGGGAATGGCCCTAGGCGCGGATGACTACCTGACTAAGCCCTGCACCGTTGAACAACTGCTGGCCGCGATCTCCACCCGCCTCGAACGACAGGCCATGCTCAAACGTTGGTATGTCCAATCCATGACATCCGCCGCCCCCCACCCCCCCTCCCCAGGGCGATCGCCCGCGATCTTTCCCGATCATCCCAACTTGGCCCCGGTTTTTCAGTTCATCGAAGCCCACTACAAGCACCCCATTCGCCTCACGGATGTGGCCCAGGCCGTGGGGTATTCCCCCGCCTACTTAACCAGCTTGGTACAAACTCAGACGGGACAAACGGTTAAACGCTGGATTATTGAACGACGGATGGCCCAGGCTCGTTTCCTACTCACCACAACCCAACAATCGGTGAATCAAATCGCTGGCGAAGTCGGCTATACCGATGTCAGCTATTTTGTGCGTCAATTCCGCCAATTCCACCACACAACCCCGCAAGGATGGCGGAGTCAAAACAGCGAACAAGTTGCCGTATCCTAGATCGATTTAGATAGCACATAGGGCATGACTGGACTGGGCACTTCTCTCCCAGACACGCCTTAATCTGTCAGGAGAAAATATCAGATTAACCATCAAGTGTTGCTTTTCTGTATCTTTTAATGCATTTTTGCGGCGAAAGATCCCTGGTTGGTTTTTGATGACCTATTTTCTGAAGGATGCTTCTGGGTGAAGTGATCTAAAGAAAATCCTATACCTGCGAAAGAAGTTGCTATTCCCCAAGACTGGATTTTGGTAGGGTTAGGGATGAACGTTTGAATTAAAGTTGGATGGCGATTCAGTTGCCGATTCCGGTTCAGGCCAACCTCAGGCCAACCCCAATTCAAGCGATGCTTCTAGGTTTGTGGTTAGACCTCCCCCTCGAGTCAGGTGAAGTGTTCCTATGACAGTTTTGACAAACGCATCTCAAGCCGTTGATACCCGCTGTTACTGCGGTGGCAACCACCTGCCGCAAGATCATTGGCAATTCCTGGCAGGGATGCCAACCGATCCCACGGATTGGATTAGTGATTTGGTGAAAATGGGGGTCTATGAATCATCTGCCCTCGATCTCGCCCAGACCCTCACCCAGGTGGAAATGCGCGAGGCGCTGCTGCTCAGAAATATCAGTGGGGGCAATCCAGCGCGAGAGCAATTCTGTCGAGATTTGATCCGGGAAGCGGGCGGTTTGGATCAAGCAATGGCTGCCGCATTTGGCGTTCATGCCACTGAGTTTTTTAGTAACACGATTCGCAGCAGTGATTTCAGCCGACGGGAGTTTTTGAAACGGGCGGTGATCGCGGGTGCCCTGGTGGTGATGGCTAGTTGTAACCGGCCTGCCCGCCAAACGGGTGATACCGGCACGGAAACGACGCCGGAGGCCACTAGTACGGGTAATTTGGAAAAAACGGACCTGAAGATCGGCTTTATTCCGATTACCTGTGCCACCCCGATCGTCATGTCGGAACCGCTGGGGTTCTATGAAAAATATGGCCTGAACGTATCGGTGGTGAAGATGCCCAACTGGGCGGCGGTCCGGGATTCGGCGATCGCGGGCGAACTGGATGCCTACCACATGCTGTCCCCAATGCCGATCGCCATTACCTTAGGGTTAGGGTCAGCCGCTTTTCCAATCAAACTAGCCAGTATTGAGAATATCAACGGCCAAGCGATCACGATCGCCATGAAGCACAAGGATACGGTCAAGGGACCTGCCGACTTCAAGGGGTTCAAAATTGGGGTGCCCTTCCCCTTTTCCATGCACAACTTACTCCTTCGTTACTACCTGGCAACGGGGGGCATCAACCCCGATACGGATGTGCAAATTTTCCCCGTACCGCCACCGGATAGCGTCGCCAAGATGACCGCTGGGGAAATTGACGCCATGCTGATGCCCGATCCCTTTAACCAGCGGGCGGTGTACGAAGGGGTTGGCTTTATTCACATGCTGACCAAGGACCTGTGGGATGGCCACCCGTGCTGTGCCTTTGCCGCCAGTCAGTCCTGGATTGATGCCAATCCCAACACCTTCCGGGCAGTCAATAAGGCGATTATTGATGCGGCCAACTACGCCAATGATCCCGCTAACCGGAAATCTGTTGCTGAGGCATTGATTGCGCGGCAATACCTAAATCAGCCCTTACCTGTGGTGGAAGCTGTGTTGACAGGACAGTTTGAAGATGGCCTGGGGAATCAACAAAACGTGCCCGATCGTATTGGGTTTGATCCCTATCCCTGGAAGAGCTTTGCCAAGTGGATTACCTCCCAGATGGTGCGTTGGAATTTGATGGCGGGCGAGGGAGTTGACTATGACCAAATCGCCCAGGATATTTTCCTGACGGATCTAGCCGCCGAGTTGCAAAAGGAACTAGGCCAAACCCCGCCGACGGAAACGCAACGCATCGAAACCCTTAAATTTGATACCTTTGACCCGAATGATCCGGCTGCCTACGTGGCGGCACAAGTGGAAAAATTTGGTCGCTAAGTTGATCACCCATTTTGCTGCTAGCTTGACGGCTCGTTTGACTGCGCATTGAGGTCACGCATTTGACTGGTAATTTGGTTGCTAGGAGGCCAGGATGAATTCAACTGTTTCACCTCAAACCGTAACCCCCTCTAAACCCTTTACCCTGACGGTTAACCAAAAGGCGTTTTTACTCTTTCTGCTGATTCTGGGCACGATCCTGCTCTTTTGGGAGGCGGGGGCCAGGTTGGGGTGGTTCTCGCAACTGATGCCCTCGGCGAGTGAAACCCTGAAGGAATTTTGGTGGTGGGTCTCGAATCCGTTTTTTAACTATGGTCCTAATGATAAGGGGATTGGCTGGATGCTGTTGACCAGCCTGCGACGGGTGTTACTGGGATTTGCCATTGGTTCCGCGATCGCGATTCCCCTGGGCATTGTCATTGGCCTGTCGGAAGTGACTTCGCGGGCGGTTGATCCCTTTATTCAAATTTTGAAGCCCGTTTCGCCCCTAGCCTGGTTACCCCTGGGCTTAGGTCTCCTCAAAAATTCCGAAAGTACTGCCCTATTTGTCATTGCCATTACCAGCATTTGGCCGACCCTAATTAACACTAAGTTTGGCGTCAGTCATGTGGATCAATCCTACTTAGATGTTACCCGTACCCTGGGCGCGTCCCGTTGGCGTACCCTAATCAAGGTGATTTTGCCTGCTGCGGCTCCCTATATTGTTTCCGGTTTACGCATCAGTATTGGGATTGCCTGGTTGGTGATTGTGGCGGCAGAAATTCTCGTTGGTGGATCGGGAATTGGTTACTTTATTTGGAATGAGTGGAATAACTTGAAAATTACCAGTATCATCACCGCCATTTTAGTGGTAGGTGGTGTGGGTCTGGTCCTCGATCGCCTCTTTGGCTTGTTACAGAGTTGGGTTGCCTTTGGACAACGACTATGATGACTTTTCCCCATACCTCCCCCATGACGCCAGTGACGAATGCGGCGAGTGTTCATCTCTCTATCCAAAACGTATCCAAGGTGTACTTGGGTAAACGGGATTGGTTTAGCCGTATCACTCGCAAGGCTACGTCGGATTACATTGCCCTAGAGGATATTAACCTAGAGATTGAACCGAATACGTTTGTTTCCATTATTGGGCCATCCGGTTGCGGTAAATCGACCTTGCTGAACATTATTGCCGGGTTATCCCAGCCGAGTACGGGTAGAGTGGCGATCGCGGGGGTTCCCATTACCGGTCCGGGTCCCGATCGGGGTGTGGTGTTCCAAAACTATGCCCTGATGCCCTGGATGACGGTGATGGATAACATCCGATTTGCGATTGAAACGGTCAACCCCAAACTATCCCCGAAGCGGCAAAAAGCGATCGCCCAGGAATACATTGACCTAGTGGGTTTACGAGGGGCCGAACATCGCCATCCCCATGAACTATCCGGTGGCATGAAACAACGGGTAGGAATTGCCCGTGCCCTAGCCATTAATCCCCAGATTTTGCTGATGGATGAACCCTTTGGAGCGCTGGATGCCCTGACACGGGGGTTTTTACAAGATGAGGTCGAGCGAATTTGGGAACAGCAGCGACAAACCGTGATTCTGATTACCCACAGTATTGAGGAAGCCCTGTTGCTATCCGACAAGATTGTGATGATGACACGGGGACCTGCTGCCCGAATTGCTCAAATTTTGGATGTTCCTTTTCCTCGGCCCCGCCACCGGGAATCCCTGGATCAGCATCCCGCCTATCACACCCTTAAGGCTGAGATGGAACTCCATTTATCACGGGAAACCCGTGCGGTGGAAGAGGCTCGCATTCGCCGAAAAGCGATCGCCCAATAGCGATCGCCCCCGACACACCGGGTGTCGCTTGTATATCGCTGATTTTTGGATTTTTAACGACTTGAGGAGGATTCTCATGCCTGCCATTGACATGCCTGAAATTACCCAAACACTGCTAGCCGCGAAGCAAGCCAAGGGTCTCACCTTTGCGGATCTCGAAGCGAAAATGGGACGGGATGAGGTTTGGATCGCTGCCGTTGTCTACCGTCAAGCCAGTGCGTCGCCGGAGGAAGCCGCCCAACTGTTAGACATTCTGGGGCTTAGCCCTGATCTGGTTTCCGAACTCACGGCCTGCCCCGCCAAGGGGTTGGGACCCCTAGTCCCCACTGATCCCTTAATCTATCGCCTATACGAGATCATGCAGGTCTATGGGATGCCCCTCAAGGATGTGATCCATGAAAAGTTTGGCGATGGCATCATGAGTGCGATCGATTTCACCCTGGATGTGGAGCGTGAAGCCGATCCCAAGGGCGATCGCGTCAAGATCATCATGAATGGCAAGTTCCTACCCTATAAGAAGTGGTAGTAAGCCCGTCGATTGCCCTCCCTAAAATGGCAATTGGCCAGTGCTCTGTCAGCCATCAATTCTAGGGTTGCAGCTAGGTAGCAACTTTCCTCGACAGCGCTTCAGGATGACCGGGATTCAGCCGTCCTGACTGAGCTAGTCGAGGCTCTCATTTTAAGCCTGACGCGGTGCTAATGATCTGTCATCCCTAAAATGGGGAATTGTCGGTTGGTGTCGAGTGTGCGCGACCCAACACCCGCAACCGCTTTGTTGGGTCCCACTGCGTTTGACCCAACCTACCAAATGAACCTTGACAGACTACTAGTACAGTAAACACGAAGTTTCGCAACGTTGGTAGTAACGACTTGAGGCGTTGCAGGCTAAAGCCTGAACTACCAACGTTGCATAATTAATTATGCGCTGCACTAGTACAGTAAACATAAAGTTTCGCAACGTTGGTAGTAACGACTTGAGGCGTTGCAGGCTAAAGCCTGAACTACCAACGTTGCATAATTAATTATGCGCTGCACTCGTGTAATGATCCCAACAGGCTTCAAACAGCCTCAATAGATCACCAATTACACGTGGAATAGCCGTCGCGGCTGTCTCAGGGGCAGGCAAGATGCCTACCCCACAATGTTTTCTCGTCTGCGTTGCTCGACCCAACAGAATCTACCAGCCTATCTAGCTGGGGTTAAATCTGACGGCGGGGGTAGCTCCTTTAAACAGGCACACCACCAGAAGCATTGCTGGGTTGGGCCAGGGTGACACCTGGAGTCGCGATTAAATCGAAATCAATGCGAATTATACTTGATTTGCAATTCATTTTGAATTGAGGTAAGATCGAATGCAATTACGGTAAGGGTTGTGATTGGAGAATTGAACTACCTACTAGAGCAAACCCCACCAGCCCTGCCACCCCTCTTTTTTTAATTTCCTTAGCTTGATCACTATGGAGAGATTGCCAGCATCTATGGCCTACTTCCCTGGGAAAAATCCTACCCCCGTGTCTCCCACGACCACCGACCCGGTTACGACCCAATCCCGCGTGTCGGCTTCGCTCTTCAAGCGCCTGTGGGGGGGAACCCTCATTGTTATTGGTTACCTGCTGTCGCCCCTGTGCTGGTGGAACGATATCGTGTTTAACCTGCCCCTGGCGTTGGGGTTTGGTTACCTATGCAGCCGTCCCTATCCAGCCGCGTTGGTCCCCCTGACCCTCGTAGGTTACTGGTTGTCCAATGTGGTGGGGTTTATGCTGATGCACCAGGGAACCGTGACCGCTTTACTTGGCAATGACCGGGCTGAAAATCCCCGGCAGGCCATCCGCAATGGTTTACTCGCGTCTACGGTTTATACCCTAGCGATCGGGGTGCTGTTGCAATTGCATCTCGTTGACACCCCCGACTTTTTCCAAGGGGATATTTTGCATAATCTCGAGGCGATGCTACCTGATAATTTTCCCTTGAGCCATTTACTCAGCGCGAAAGTAGCCTCATCCCTATGAATCAGATGCATCGAAATCGTATTTATCTGGGGATTGTGTTACCCCTAATTGGTTGGATGGCCCTAGCGATCGCGGTGACTAAAAATCCAACGCTCTTGCAGTGGGACACTTCATTGCTCTTAAGACTGCACCAGTATGCCGTATCTGATTTCAATCGAGATTTGGCGATAGTGGTTACCCGCTTGGGAACGACCTGGGGCGTGTTACCGGCATCAGTCCTATTGATCAGTGTGGGAATGTGGCGTCAGCGTTGGCAAGCGGCGACGTATTTCGCGGTTGTCATGCTGGGTAGCACGCTTCTGAATGCCATCACCAAACTTGTCTGGCATCGGGTGCGCCCCAACCTTTGGGAGGGGATTCCGCCCCACGCTGATTTTAGTTTCCCTAGTGGTCACGCCACGTATAGTATGGCATTTGTCCTAGCGTTAATTATTCTAGCTTGGGACTCACCCAAAAGACCGTGGTTGATCGTTTGGGGCGCATTATTCACGTTAACTATTGGCTTTACCCGGCTCTATTTAGGGGTACATTACCTGACTGATATTCTCGGAGGTTGGCTATTAGCGATTGTCTGGAGTACGGGGATGAGCCTAGTGATTCTAAAACGATGAAGTTCTAAGTATGTCAATCTAATCTAGGGTTCTACAGGCCAGGTGAAGCCAGGGTATACAGCAGTTTGTGACTCTCATTCTCAAGGATAATCGAAGAGCCAATCCAGATGAGAACAAAAGGGAAAGCTTTGCGGACATACCGAGCCATGACAAAGGCCAGCATCGGGCGACGGGTAAATTGATAGGACAAAAAGCACCATAGCCCGATCGCGGCGTAACAGATCCCCAGGATAATACTCAGACGCGGCAAGCTACTGCTGGCAAAGAGGGGAATATAGATGGCAACGTTATTACCCCCATTGGCCAGGGTAACGGCTGAAACCTTGTAGGTTTGGGGATCGCGTAAAACTTGCCAGAGGGATTTGTGTCGGGTTCTGGGTAGGGCGCGATCGGCAATGGGCTGACTAATTGAAGTAGTTTGGATCGTATCATCATTACTCTCGCGACTGAGGAGGTGATTGACCCCGATCGCCACTGGTAGAAATCCCAATAAACCAACCCAGGTATGGGAAATCAGCAGCCCCCCTAAAAAACCCACCAGGCTAATACCAATCAGGACGCTGAACCCAATAAACTCGCCAACAACAACATTTTGTGGCCGGAAGCGACGATTGACTTTGCTAAAGAACAGGGTAAGGTAAATATTGTCATCAAAGGTCGTAGCGATCGCGGTGGCAATGCCAGTCATTATTGTGGGTAAAATCCAGTCCATAGTTGCCATTAAGTAAAAGGGAATAACTTCAATCTATAGAAGTCATTTCATAAAATCAAACACTCTTTTTGTTTGAATCAATAAATTTTTTTTATGGCAATACAGCACTTCCATACTCGGTGAGGTACAGGCAAGGGGCTTAAGCCCCTTGTTCGCAAGGCTTGATAGTACTTCATTAGAGAGAGCGCGGCTGTAAGCTGGCGAGGTTTAGGAGCTACTCATTAGCGCTAGATAACCTTGAAATCCAAACATTAAAAAGACTCAAATCTTAAGGGCACCTCAAAAAAATACCAATTGTGTACTCACAACCAGCGTAATCTCGTCGGTTTGGGCAGTTCAACTGCCCCTGTCCCCATTCATTGAGGTACCCTTAGAAACACAAAGATAATAGGAAAAAAGCAAGAGGGCGGGTTTATTGGGGTGCTGGTTAGTCCCAACACTCCTGGTAAACCCGCCCCTACTGATATTTATTTGGGGCAATTACTGGGGAAATTAATTAAATCCTGGCTTGAATTCCTGGTTGATGATCGACAAAATCACCAGTGCTTTAATCAACAGGAGCATTGGGGACTGCGGCTGAAACCTCGGCCTGCGTGAGTTGGGGCAGATTGCCCTCGGCACCTTGACGTAGGCGATAGATGGGAACATCAAACTCTAGCGCTTGGGTATCTGGATTTTGGCTAATGGTGAGACGGGTACCATCAACAATTTCAGCGATCGCAGGTTCGCCCTTGAGATCAAGCCCGGTCACCTGAGCATCCCCAGGCAGGTACACGCCGGTACACGCCCAATCATTATCCGTTTCTTGCCCCGGTCCCACATAGGCAAGTTCAGGTGTGGCATTCTTTTTGTCGGGATCATACCCATAGACGCCGATCGTGGCCGTTGTGTTATTACGACAAATTCCCCAATCCTCCGTATTTTCCATAATGTACTTTTGGAATTGGAGCGTCGAAAGTTGCTGCGTTAACTGTTCAGCGCGATAGCCAGCGGCGGCGGGATCGGCTTGGGCTTGGTGTAGGGTTTCAATGGCCTGGGTGATCTCGGTATATTGGGGGCTTTTCTCCGCGATCGGATCAGCGAGGGCGGGCCGAATAAAGCTAACAATTACCAGTAAAACACCAGCAAATAACAGATAGCTCAGGAAACAGAAGTGTTGAATCTTAAGATTTTATTTTCTAAAAATAGACACACTAATCCTG
>JBBILC010000130.1:0-13746 GCA_037445115.1 Coleofasciculaceae cyanobacterium bin_20 | reverse complement strand
ATTAGTGTGTCTATTTTTAGAAAATAAAATCTTAAGATTCAACACTTCTGGGCCAGGACAAAAGCGATCGCGTTGAATACAGGAGCCGATGATTATGTCGTTAAACCGTTTGATCCTGAAGAACTGATTGCCCGGGTACAGGCCCTCTTGCGGCGGAGTGGTCCCACTAATCAAGCCATCTTAAGCTGGGGACCACTCGCCGTTGATCCCGCTGCCCGTACAGCGGCTTATAAAACTCGTCTGTTATTGGTTTCACCCAAGGAATATGCCATTCTGGAAGTCTTATTGCGCAAACCCCAGCAAGCCCTGAGTGCCAGCGCTATTCTCGATCATGCTTGGACCTCGTTGGATGCACCCGGTGAGGAGGTCGTACGATCGCATATTAAGGAATTACGACGTAAACTCACCGCAGCGGGTGCCCCTAAGGATTTTATTAAAACGGTTTATAAGGTTGGCTATCGGCTCAATCCTCTCTACAGTTCTCCAGTGGTTCCCAAGCTTCGAGAACACCTGACTCCACCCCAAGTTGCTGAATTAAGTGCCGTTAATGAAGAGTTACGATCGCTCCTAGAGCAACTGCGATCGACCCAAGCCGAATTGCAGCAAAAACACCAGGAATTAGAAGCGGCCTATCAAACTATTGCGCAAGAGCGACAACAATTACAAGCTGCTCGTGATGAACTGGAGCAACGGGTGGCTGGGCGGACAGCCGAACTCATGACCACAAACCAGGCCCTACAGCAGCGACAGGAGCAATGGCAGGCATTATTTGATCATGCCCTAGATGCAATCGTGATTACCGATGACATGGGAAACTATGTTGATATTAATCCGGCTGCCTGCGACTTGTTGGATATTTCCAGAGCAGAAATCTTGCCTACCCATATTGTCCGGGCTTCTGCCTTAGGGACCGATGAGGAGGACCTATGGCAAGTCCTTCGCCGACAGGGAGAGGTATCTGGTGAGTTTTATGTCTATCGTCAAGATGGCATTATTTTGGAAGTTGAAGTTAATGCGATCTCAAATTTTATTCCTGGCCGCCACCTTGCCATTATGCGAGATATTAGTGAACGTAAACTGAGGGAGATTGAACGTTATCAAGCCACCCTTGCCCTACGCGAAAGTGAACGTAAACTAGCAACAGTCATAAAAAATCTACCAGGTTATGTTTATCGAGTTGTCAATGATTTGAATTATACTCCGGAATTTATTAGTGAAGGAGTTGTTAATATTACGGGTTATCATCAGGCAGATTATCTGATTTATCGCACGATTTCCCGTGGGAAAGAGATTCATCCAGATGATGTGGAACTAGTCTGGGATTGTATACAGCAAAAGATTGTTAGTCAACAACCCTACGAATGTGAATATCGTATTATCACCCGGCCAGGAACGCTCAAATGGGTGTGGGAACGAGGACAGGGAATTTATGATGATACGGGAAAACTGCTATATCTAGAAGGCTTTGTCACGGATATTACTGAGCGTAAACAATTGCAACTTTCCCTACAAGCATCAGAGGCAAAATTTGAACGAATTCTGAATAATACGATCGCCGCTATTACCAGTTTTAAAATTTTTGATACCTATGACTGGGAATATGAATATTGGTCAGTTGGCTGTGAGGCGCTGTTTGGCTATAGCAGAGCAGAACTAATGGCAGATAAAACACTCTGGCTGTCGCGCGTATTTCTCGATGATTGTCAAACGATTGTGATGCCCTTATTCGAAGTCTTTTTTGCTGAGAAGAGTACGGTTGTTCAGTATCGTTTTTATCATAAGGATGGTTCTTTGCGGTGGATATCTAGTCACTATACCTCCCAACGAAATGGTGAGCATAGTTGGTTAGTAACAGCCATTCATCAAGAACTTAGCGATCGCCAACCTATAGCTAATATCGCTGAAAAACAAGATCCGGAAGTTCTGTCTTATCAGAGGCAAGGTCTGGAGCATGTAGATAGCCGCGTTAGTGAAATTGTCCACGATCTCAATAATGCGCTCACACCGATTCTGGCTGTTTCCAAACTCTTGCGTTTGCAACACCCTAACCTGGAGGCATCCTCTCTCGAAATGCTACAACTGATTGAGAACAGCGCCAAAGAAGGAGCCAGTCTGGTTCAGGAAATTCTGGCCTTTACACAGGAAACACAGGCGCAGGTAGATTTGCCGCCGATCGCGGCAGGACTCTCACCCAGTCCTAACCCACGGCTTAGCCCACCTCCAGTGCAGGGTCAAGGGGTATTGATTGTAGATGATGACTCGGATGTGCAGATGACTACCCAAGCCTTGTTGGAACATTATCAATATTCCGTACTCGTTGCTGACAATGCCTGGGATGCGATCGCTCTTTACACCCAACAGCAGGCGATCGTTGGGCTAATCATTCTCGACATCAAGATGCCGGATATGGATGGTATGACCTTGATCAAAAAGCTGAAGACCATCAATACCAGCACCGAGATCATTGCGATCAGTGGGCTGGCTGCAAACCGCGAACCTGCCCTAGCCGCAGGAGCCAGGGTCTTTTTAGCCAAACCCTATACCCTCGATCAACTGTTAGAGGCTGTCCAATCCCTTTTACCTGTCTAGGGGGCAGCCCTCAGTCCCAAGATTACCAAAGGGCCGCTATGCTACTGTGCTCACTTGGGCGATCAGGGTGCGGTGACGGGGACTGTTAAACGTAACTGTGGGGGATTGGAAACCCGCCGCTGCGATTGCCGCCTCTAGATCCAGATTGAAATATTCATCCAGATAGGGTTCCGTGCTTTTCAGGAGCGTGAACACGTAGGGCGGTAGACTCGCAAACACGTCCGATCGCGGATTCATATCCATAATTGCCACATGGCCCCCCGGACGCAGCAACCGACGCGCTTCCTGAAGAATGGCGATCGCGGCTTGGGCCGGTAGCTCGTGGAAGACCAGACAGGCCGAGACTAAATCGTAGGACGCAGCGGGTAGCCCCGTGGCTTCAGCAGCGGCATGAACCCAGGTGAGGGGACGAGAGCGTTGCGGGTTTTGGTGGTGGGCGATCGCCAGGAAATAGGGGGACAGATCTACCCCCGTTAGGTCAGCCTCCGGGTAGGTTTCCTGAAGCGCTAGCGTACTCATCCCGACGCCACAACCGAGATCCACGATCGTGGCAGGCGGTGTGGGAAGCTGGGCCGTGAGCACCTGGTGATAACTTTGGCGCAAACGGCTATCACCTGCTGCCCCTGCCTCTGGCCAAATCCGGGCATGGACCGCACGGGCCGCCACCTCCACCTCCATCGCCGGTTGCCAGCCCATATTGCCCTCCTCGTAGGCATGGAACGAGGTCAGGTAATAGTCGGGATAGGTGAGATTTGGGTTTTGAACCGCTGCCAACGCCGCTGTCCACGTCTCATCCCCCAGTGCTTGCAATTCCTGTACATGTTGCCGCCAGGGCACCCCAATCTGCTCTGCCCGTTTCACCATCATGGTCCGGGCCTGGTGTTTCGCCAACTGGGCGATCGGCTTAATCGCTAGGACCGTATTGATCAGGGCTGTGGTGAGGCTAGCAGGCACGGCGGTGGCAGCAGACATAGGAATGAGGTAGGGTTGGAAGGTAAAGCATTACTCTGAGCCAGCATAGGCTAAGCGCTGATCGGGGGTCAAGATAACGCCAATGGTCACCTCGCAGATTCTATCGATTCCACCACTGGAAAACGGTGATCGCCTGTCTCGTGCAGAGTTCGAGCGTCGCTACCAGGCTGCGCCGAATATCAAAAAAGCTGAATTGGTGGAAGGGGTTGTTTATATTGCATCGCCACCCTGGTTTAAGAGTCATAGCGAACCCCATGCCCATCTGGCTGGCTGGCTAGGGACGTATGCAGCCTTTACACCCGGCCTCATCTCAGGAATTAACCCCACCGTTCGGCTTGATCCAGACAATGAACCCCAGCCCGATGCCGTTTTAT
Organism: Coleofasciculaceae cyanobacterium bin_20; assembly: GCA_037445115.1. Lineage (GTDB taxonomy): Bacteria > Cyanobacteriota > Cyanobacteriia > B231 > B231 > Trichothermofontia. The sequence goes on along the minus strand of JBBILC010000130.1, from coordinate 9,811 downwards.
TTATACTCGGTGGGCAGGCCACCATTAGCCCCGATGATTATATTGAAGGCGCACCAGAACTGATCGTGGAAATAGCCGCCAGTAGTGTCGCGTTCGCGAAGCGTTCCCTTCGGGAAATCGATCTGCATGATAAAAAACGGGCCTACCGCCGGAACGGGGTACAGGAATATATTGTTTGGCGGACCCTAGAGGGGCAATTAGATTGGTTTGTGCTAGCAGCAGATGAATATGTGGCCCAAGTGCCAGATGATCAGGGCATTCTACGGAGTCAAATCTTTCCAGGGTTGTGGTTAGCAGTATCCGCCTTATTAGCTGGCGACTCGGCAAGTGTGCTCTCTGTCCTTCAGCAAGGCTTGAATTCCCCTGAGCATCAAGCGTTTTTCGAGTCAGGTAATCGTTTTACAGCACTTCCATACTCGGTGAGGTACAGACAAGGGGCTTAAGCCCCTTGTTCGCAAGGCTTGACAGTACTTCATTAGAGAGGGAACGGCTATAGTAATCAATCATCCTAAAATCAGTCCATCTCTAGATCCCAGTTTAATCCCCAACTTCATCTCAACATGTCGTCAATTTCCTCGGCTTCCGGTGATTCAACCGTCCCTTCCCTGATTCCCCAAACGATCGCCCAACTCACCCAATGCAGCCGGTACAACTGTCAAACTTACTGGCATCACCGAATTACGTCACCGGAAAGCATCGCCACACTGACTGCGGATGGTGCACCGGAGGGGTGGGAAACCTGGCAGATCGCGCCCCTCAATAGCAAAGGCCATCTCGCATGGCCCAAAGGACAACAGGAGTGTTGGTTTGTCCAGAAAATACTCATTCCCAGTCATCTGAACGGATACCCGATCGCGGGCTTGACTTTACGGCTAGCGCTGCACTGGTGGGCTGAACTTGCTGAGGTGTGGGTGAATGGAGAATTACGTCAGGTTGGCGATTTATTTGACTGCAAAACCCGTATCTTGCTGAGTGACGAGATCGAACCAGGAATGACGTTTTTGGTTGCCGTCCGGCTAGTGAGTCCGGGGCATGATCCGGGGGCATTGGTAGCATCAGCATGGGTAGTAGAAAATCCGGATTTAGATTCTCCCGAACCGGGGTTTGTCGCTGATGAGTTGGCGGTCATTACCCAGTATCTCCAGACCTTTTTACCAGAATTATTGCCCACCTTAGCGGCTGATTTAGCCCCCATTTCTGACCAATTGGCGGGGATGGCTACCCAGGCGATCGGCGATCGGGCAGATTGCGATCGTTCCCTTGCCTATCTGCGTCAACGCTTACAAACCTGGGAAATCCAACCGGGGCAAACCTTATCCAACTGGCTGAAACAACGGCAAATGAGTCTCCTCGGTCATGCCCATCTGGACTTAGCCTGGTTATGGCCGATCGCGGAAACTTGGGAAGCCGCCGAACGCACCTTTACTTCGGTGCTTAACTTACAGGCTGACTTTCCCGAACTCATCTTTTGCCACTCTAGCCCTGCCTTATATGCGTGGCTGGAAACCCACCGTCCCGAACTGTTTAGCCAGATCCAATCCCAGGTAAAAACAGGTCGCTGGGAAATTGTGGCGGGTCTATGGGTAGAGCCAGATTTTAACCTGATTCAGGGGGAATCCCTGGTGCGACAAGTCCTCTATGGACAACGCTATATTCAAGAAAAATTTGGCGTGTTGAACCGTATTGCCTGGTTACCCGATAGTTTTGGGTTTTGCTGGCAACTACCCCAAATTCTCCAGCAAGCGGGAATTGATTATTTTGTCACCCAAAAATTGCGCTGGAACGATACCACCCAACCCAGCGACGATCTGTTTTGGTGGCAGTCCCCCGATGGGAGCCAGGTGTTGAGTCTCATGTCCGCCCCGATCGGTGAAGATATTTCCCCCGTCAAAATGGCCACCTATGCCTGCGAATGGGAACAGAAAACTGGGGAGTTAACCGCCCTCTGGCTACCGGGTGTTGGCGATCATGGCGGTGGACCTACCCGCGATATGTTGGAAGTCGCTCGTCGTTGGCAGCGATCGCCCTTTTTCCCGGAATTACACTTTCAAACTGCCCTGGAATTTCTGGAGCAATTCAAAATTCAAAATTCAAAATTCAAAATTCAAAATTCTGAGCTTTACCTGGAATTCCATCGCGGCTGTTATACAACCCATGCGGATCAAAAGGCGTGGAATCGTCGCTGTGAAACCCTGCTGTATGAGGCAGAATTGTTTGCCTCGTTAACCCAAATGATTGCGGTACGAGAGGGGGAAGATATTACAAATGCTATGGCGACGACGCAGACCGAATTAACCACGGCTTGGCAACGGGTTTTATTTAACCAATTCCATGATATTTTGCCCGGTACGGCAATTCCAGAGGTGTATGTTGATGCCGATCACGATTGGCAGGCGGCAGAACAAACGGCCCAGAGTATTCTCAATCAAGCCTTAGCCGAAATTAGCGATCGCATAGCCCTCCCTGAGCCACCTGTCACCGGAGCAATGCCCATTGTTGTCTTCAATAGTTTGAATTGGGCGCGATCGCAGGTTGTCACCGTGACCGTCCCCGATACTGATTCCAATTTCCAGTGGCAGATTTACGATTTAGCCGGTCAGCCCCTCCCCACTCAGCCGATTACGCCAGAAACCAGCACCGATCCCTCTCAAATTAGTTTCCTCACCCCCCAAATCCCCGGCGTAGGCTATCACCTCTTCTGGTTAGCCAAACAACCCTCACCGCCTAAATCCCAAAATCTAAAATCTAAAATCCCAAAATCTAAAATTCAACCCGTTCAACGCACGGGCGCATACACCCTAGAAAATGCTTACTTGCGAGTCACTGTTGATCCAGAAACAGGCGATCTCAGTAGCGTGTGGGATAAGCAGGCCCAACGGGAAGTGCTGCGCTCGCGTAGCGTCTCCGCAGGCGAGTTGCCGGGAAATCAACTACAAGCTTTTACCGATGCAGGTCAATATTGGGATGCGTGGAACATTGATCCCAATTACGCCCAACATCCCCTACCCGCCCCCGAACTCAGGGTTTTACAATGGCTGGAAACGGGTCCTGTGATGGCCAGGTTACGCATTATCCGCCAATTAGGACAATCAACCTTTTGGCAGGATTACATTCTTCAGGCCGATAGTCCCCTGTTAATCATTAAAACCAGGGTCAATTGGCAAGAGCGACATACCCTCGTGAAGGCAGCGTTTCCCCTCAGCATCGAAGCCGATTTTGCGACCTATGAAATTGCCTGTGGCGCGATCGCGCGTCCCCTACGTTCTACCCAACCCGCTGATCAGGCCAAATGGGAAGTGCCTGCCTTACGTTGGGCCGATTTAACGAACACACCCCAATCGCAAAATTCCCAGGTCGATCCGGCAATTTATGGGGTGAGTTTGCTGAATGATTGTAAATATGGCTATGATGCCCAACCCGATCAGTTACGTCTGACCCTACTGCGGGGGGCAACCTGGCCCGATCCCGAAGCCGATCGCGTAGCGTCTCCGCAGGCGAATCGCGGTCAACACCAATTTACCTATGCCCTCTATCCCCATCTGGGCACCTGGCAAACCGCTCACACCGTCCGGCAGGGGTATGCGTTGAATATGCCGCTACGTGCCTACTTGCTGATGCCGACAACGGAACAGTGTGCCAGTGCGACCTTATCTCCGATCGGGACGCTCCTCTCGATCCCAGTGGAAAATCTGGTTTTAATGGCTTTAAAACCGGCTGAGGATCAGACTCAACACTGGGTTCTCCGGTGCTATGAGTGCCACGGTCAACCGGCTGAGTTCAGGTTGGTCTCCGATTTAGCTCTGACGGTGGATGCACCCGTCGATTTGTTGGAGCGATCGACCATAGATATGCCTAGCACCTCATCTCCTAGTGACTCATCTCCTTTAGGTATCTCCCCCTGGAAAATCATGAGCTTCCAAGTTGGGCCGTGCCTATTGGGTAAGCCTCGCGTTTGACACATCCCTATCACCAGAGTATTCAGCCTCGCGATCGTGAGGAGGTGATAAAGAGCGATCGTGCCTTCCGGGTTTTTAGTATCTAGAGATCTAGGAGAGACACTGCACAAATCTGGGTTTGGCTGGGTAAGCTAAAGATTGGCGTTTAGAGAGCTAATTTGCATGACCGCAACTCCCACCAAACCTACCTACGAAGTTAAAGACCTCGCCCTGGCCGCCAAAGGCCAGCAGCGGATTGAATGGGCCGGACGGGAAATGCCCGTACTGCGCCAAATTCGCGATCGCTTCGCCCAAGAAAAGCCCTTCGCGGGAGTGCGGCTTGTCGCCTGCTGCCATGTCACCACCGAAACAGCCCATCTCGCGATCGCCCTCAAAGCCGGGGGAGCCGACGCCATCCTGATCGCCAGTAACCCCCTTTCCACCCAGGATGATGTCGCCGCTAGCCTCGTCAGTGATCACGGGATTCCCGTCTTTGCCATCAAGGGCGAAGATAACGAGACCTACCACCGCCACGTCCAAATTGCCCTTGACCACCGTCCTAACATTATTATTGACGACGGTAGTGATGTCGTCGCCACCCTCGTCAAACAGCGGCCCCACCAGATCGCAGACCTGATCGGCACCACGGAAGAAACCACCACGGGGATTGTGCGCCTCCGGGCAATGTTTAACGACGGGGTCCTCTCCTTCCCGGCGATGAACGTCAATGATGCCGACACCAAACATTTCTTTGATAACCGCTACGGCACGGGGCAATCAACCCTAGATGGCATTATCCGGGCCACCAATATTCTGCTGGCGGGCAAAACGATCGTCGTTGTTGGCTATGGCTGGTGTGGTAAAGGGACAGCCCTGCGGGCACGGGGTCTCGGTGGCAATGTCATTGTGACCGAAGTGAATCCGGTGCGGGCGATCGAAGCGGTAATGGATGGCTTCCGGGTCATGCCGATGGCCGAAGCGGCTCCCCTAGGGGATCTGTTTGTCACGGTAACCGGCAACAAACATGTCATTCGGGAAGAACACTTCCTGGTCATGAAAGACGGTGCGATCGTGTGTAATTCCGGCCACTTCGATATTGAGATTGACCTGGAAGCCCTCAGTCGCCAAGCTACAGCCATCCGCGAAGTGCGCAACTTCACCCAAGAATATCGGCTGTCCAATGGCAAATCCGTCGTTGTGCTGGGGGAAGGTCGTCTGATCAATCTGGCCGCTGCCGAAGGCCACCCCAGTGCCGTGATGGACATGAGTTTTGCTAATCAGGCCCTAGCCTGTGAGTATTTGGTGAAAAATCAGGGCAAGCTCGAACCTGGTCTGCATTCGATTCCCACCGAGGTTGATCAGGAAATTGCGCGGCTAAAATTGCAGGCGATGGGTGTTGGTATTGACCAGCTAACCGCAGCCCAGGTGGAGTACCTCAATTCCTGGACGAGCGGCACCTAGAGCAGCGTATGGTTGAATGATGCAACGTTTAATATGCAACGTTTGTAGTGTTAGCTCTAGCCCGCAACGACTAAAGTCGTGACTACCAACGTTGCGAAACTTGGTGTTGACTGTATAGGTCATGCCTCCTGCTTCCGGAACAACTGGGTCGTAGCCTCTACCTCCCTATCTGCGACCTCTCCAGTGACAGCCAAGTCTCCCTGGCCGCGCCCCTTGCGGTCTTGATGGGGCAGGCATCTTGCCTGCCCTTGCGTTTAAAGCATCTTGTCTGCCCTTGCGTTTAGCTTCTGCGCCTGTGCCCAGCTTCAGTAACAAGGGCATCTCGAAAAATAGAAATTTTGCGCTCACAAGCAACGTAATCTCGTCGGTTAGGGCAGTTGAACTGCCCCGATCCCAAATTAATCGAGGTGCTCACAAGATATTAGCCTGGGGTATTTTAGTTTTATGCCAACAGAACCTGCCTTCCAACCGCTAGATGAGCATAATCAAATGCTCATGTCCCAGGTGCGCCCACCGGACTGGGTCAATCCCCAACCGACTGCCTGCTATGACCTAGTGGTGATTGGGGCAGGAACGGCTGGCCTAGTCGTCGCAGCGGGTACGGCAGGAATGGGCCTCGGTTTAAGAGTGGCCCTGGTTGAAAAAAGTTTGCTGGGAGGCGATTGTCTGAATGTTGGTTGTGTACCCTCCAAGTGTGTGATTCGTTCCGCCCGTGCCGTTGCGGCTCTGCGGGATGTCGCTCCTTACGGGATTCAGCCACCCGACGCGATCGCCATTGATTTTCCGGCGGTGATGCAACGAATGCGGCGGATTCGTGCTGGGATTAGCCACCATGATTCAGTGGAACGGTTTCGGCAATTGGGCATCGATGTGTTTTTAGGATCGGCTCAGTTTGTTAATGGCAATACGATCGCAGTGAACGATCGTCGCCTGTGCTTTAAAAAAGCAGTGATTGCCACCGGTGCCCGTGCCACGTGTCCGACAGTACCGGGATTAGCTGAAGCGGGCTATTTGACTAATGAAACCGTCTTTTCGCTGACGCATTGCCCCCCGCGACTCGCGGTGATGGGCGGAGGCCCGATCGGGTGTGAATTAGCCCAAACGTTTCAGCGCCTAGGGAGTCAGGTCACGTTGTTACATAAGCATAGCCATTTGCTCGATCGCGAAGATGCTGATGCAGTTGCGACTATTCAGGATCGCTTCCGTCAGGAAAATATCAACCTTGTCCTTGATTGCAGATTAGAAAAAGTTGAAATCGTCCCGACAGGTAAGGTCATCACCTACCAACAGAATGGGATGCTAAAAACTGTTTTGGTTGATGAGATCTTAGTAGGCGTAGGACGCACGCCAAATGTGGAGGGTTTAAATTTAGAGGCAGTTGGCGTTGAATACGATAGCCGTGGCGGGGTCACGGTCAATGATTATTTGCAAACCACAAATCCGCGTATTTTTGCAGCGGGGGACATTTGCATGAATTGGAAATTTACCCATGCGGCAGACGCGGCAGCACGAATTGTGATTAAAAATGCCTTATTTGCTCCGTTTGGGTTGGGACGCAGTAGGCTAAGTACATTAGTGATGCCCTGGGTGACCTATACAGACCCAGAAATTGCCCATGTGGGCCTCTATGAATCGGAGGCTCAGACGCAAGGATTAAATACAAATATTATTAAGATTCCCCTAACCAGTGTCGATCGTGCGGTTACCGATGGTGAAACTGAGGGCTTTATCAAAATCTTGCACAAACAGGGATCGGATCAAATTCTGGGAGCGACGATCGTGGCCCGCCATGCGGGGGAAATGATTAGTGAAATCACACTCGCGATCGTGACGAAGCAGGGACTCAATGCCCTAGCTGGTGTGATTCATCCCTATCCCACCCAAGCAGAGATGATTAAAAAGGCGGCAGATACCTATCGCCGGACATTGTTGACCCCTCGCACCCAATCCTTCTTAAAATTTTTAACAAAACTCAGTTAAGGGCTTAGAGGCGGATGACAGCTTTTCTCTGTCTGACGAAGTACATCCAAACCTTACCAACCAGGTGCTCAAGTACCTTGCCTACAACCGTTCCCTCTCTAATGAAGTACGGTCAAGCCTTGCGAACAAGGGGCTTAAGCCCCTTGTCTGTACCTCACCAGGTATGGAAGTGCTGTATCTCTCATTGGGTATAAAAGTGCTGTATAAGGGCTAGCTATCGATTGAGCCTGGATACGGAACCGGATAGCATTAAATGTAATCATGCGGAGGCAAAAGCGTGACCTATTTCAGCGGTATGCAGCTTCTCTGGTTGCTGGCAGTTTCCACGCTAATGCCAGCAGGGGGGGCGGTCTCTAGGTTGAACCCCCAAGTATGGCTGCACGAAGCCTTGCAGTGGGTGGAAGGATTGGGCGTCGGGGGTGGTTTCATTTTTATTGCCCTTTATATTGTGGCCACGGTGGCTTTTTGGCCAGGATCGATTTTAACGCTGGGCGCAGGTATTATTTTTGGCGTATTTTGGGGTTCGATTTATGTATTTATTGGGGCAACGATCGGCGCGATCGCGGCGTTTTTAGTGGGACGCTATCTGGCACGGGGCTGGGTCAGCCAAAAGATCGCCAGTCAGCCAAAATTTGCCGCAATCGATCAGGCCGTTGCGAGAGAAGGCTTCAAAATTGTCCTCTTGACCCGCCTTTCGCCCGTCTTCCCCTTTAATCTGTTGAACTATGCCTTTGGTATTACGGGCGTGAGCTTGAGAGATTATGCCCTGGGTTCGATCGGGATGATACCGGGTACGGTGATGTATGTCTATCTAGGTTCGTTGGCCGGGGATCTGGCCATGCTGGGGACGGCAGAACCACCGACCAATGCAACGGTACAATGGGTGATTCGCATTGTCGGGTTTCTGGCAACGCTGGCGGTGACCATCTATGTCACCCGCATTGCCCGTCGGGCGTTAGCCGCTGAATTGAAAGAGCTTCAGCCCTAGGCAGGGGGCGGTGGTTCCAGCCGTTTCTGGTTAGGGAAGGGAAGGGCAATACCTGGTAATCCCTGTGCCAATTGGGCACCCAGCGTCTGCAAGTCCTGATTTTTCGGTAAGGTGTTAACTGTAGAACCACGTTTACCCACACTGTTAATAACGATCGCATGGATACCAAAGCCTTCAAGCGTGCGCTCCAGCACTCAGACAACTATCACCGCAAGGGATTTGGCCGAGCTACTGAGGTGGCGGGCGTCATGCAACAAGAATACCAAAGTAGCCTGATCCAAACGATCCGCGATCACAACTACGTGTTACAGCAGGGCAACGTCACGATTCGGTTGGCCGAAGCCTTTGGATTCTGTTGGGGAGTCGAGCGGGCGGTGGCAATGGCCTATGAAACCCGGCAGCACTTTCCCCAGGAACGGATTTGGATCACCAACGAGATTATCCATAATCCCTCCGTGAACCAACGGCTGCGGGAGATGCAAGTGGACTTTATCCCCGTCCATGAGGGGCAGAAGGATTTCTCTGGGATTGCCGCAGGAGATGTGGTGATTTTGCCCGCCTTTGGGGCGAGTGTGCAGGAAATGCAGTTGCTCAATGACAAACACTGCACGATCGTGGATACCACCTGTCCCTGGGTCTCCAAGGTGTGGAACACGGTTGAGAAGCACAAAAAAGTCGATTACACGTCCATTATTCACGGCAAATACAACCACGAAGAAACGATCGCCACCAGTTCCTTTGCCGGTAAATACCTGATTGTGTTAAATCTGGACCAAGCCCAATACGTCTGTAATTACATTCGCAACGGCGGTGACAGGGCCGAGTTTATGACAAAATTTGGCCGTGCCTGTTCAGTCGGTTTTGACCCCGATCGCGACCTAGAACGGGTGGGGATTGCCAACCAGACCACCATGCTCAAGAGCGAAACCGAGCAAATTGGCAAACTGTTTGAGCATACGATGCTGCAAAAATATGGTCCCCTGGACCTGAATCAACACTTTCTCAGCTTCAATACCATTTGTGACGCTACCCAGGAACGCCAGGATGCCATGCTGACCCTGGTGGATGCGCCCCTGGATTTAATGGTCGTCATCGGGGGCTTTAATTCTTCCAATACCACCCATTTGCAAGAAATTGCCATCGATCGCCAGATTCCTTCCTATCACATCGACAGTGCCGATCGCATTGGCCCCGGTAACCGGGTGAAACATAAACCCCTCGGCCAGGATTTAGTGGTCCAAGATCCCTGGCTACCCGCTGGTCCAATGACCGTCGGCATTACCTCCGGTGCCTCCACCCCCGATAAGGTGGTTGAACAGGTGATTGAGAAAATTTTTGCCCTGAGTGCCGACCTCGCTGCCCCAGCTTCAGCCCTCACTCGTTAGGGATTCTAGGCAGAAGTGTTGAATCTTAAGATTTTATTTTCTAAAAATAGACACACTAATCC
>JBBILC010000129.1:0-13785 GCA_037445115.1 Coleofasciculaceae cyanobacterium bin_20 | reverse complement strand
GGATTAGTGTGTCTATTTTTAGAAAATAAAATCTTAAGATTCAACACTTCTGATGCTTGGCTAATGCCGAACTGGTAGGAAGCTACCCCTTCAAAGCCTTGACTTGGAGTTCCCTGCCTCAATTTTCAGGCTTCTGCATCAACAACGGAGGTAGGTCTCAGTAGCGAGAGCGCTGCCTTTTCCGCGATTGCCCTAGACAGGTGAATTTGTTGTATATGAACTAACCCTTCCGCCACAAATAAATCCCGCACTTGGCCACTGGCTTGACTAACAAACGGCGTTTCGTAATACACCTCTCGAATGCCCGCCGACATCACCAACTTGAGGCACGAGAGACAAGGTTCCAACGTAACATAGATACTGGCCCCCTCCGTGGCAATCCCGTGTTTACTGGCCTGGGCGATCGCGTTCGCCTCCGCATGAACCGCCCGTGATGGCAACACTTTACTCGCATCACAACTGGATAAACCCGGATAGCAAAAGCCCTGCGAGAGACAATGCTCCGAACCCGAAGGCGGGCCATTGTACCCTGTGGCTAACACCTGCTTATTTTTGACAATCACCGCTCCAACCGGGAAGGCTAAACACGTCGATCGGGTTGCGGCAAGCTTGGCTAGCATCAAAAAATACTCATCCCAAGTTGGCCGCTCATACGCCAGTTGAACCAAAGCCATTCTCTCCTCGCGTGGTTACGGCTAATTCTTCACTGGTTTCAACTTTAACGCTAATGATTGGTTGAATCACCATTTGTGCAATCTTCATCCCGACTGCTACCTTAAATACTTTTCGACTGTGATTAATCAGGATAACGCCGATTTCACCGCGATAGCCCTCATCAATGGTTCCCGGCGAATTCAGGACGGTGATCTGGTGTTTTAAGGCAAGGCCGCTGCGGGGGCGAATTTGGGCCTCGGTACCCGGTGGTAATTCAAGACAAATACCTGTGGGAATTAAGGTGCTTTCACCCGGTTCAATAGAGGCTTCAACACTGGCAAACAAATCCAGCCCCGCATCTCCTTCATGGGCATAGGCAGGGATACACGCATTTTCGCGCAATCGCTTAACTTTTAACACGTATTCCATATATGCCACATCATATTTAATCAGGACGGTCAATTTTAACACTACTTTGCCTTAGAATACCCAGCAAGCATGGGATCAATACTATTTTGCGACCATCCAATTGTCCCCGGCCCGCACCTCCACAACCAACGGGACACTCAAGGACACGGCAGCTTCCATTGTGGCCTTAATGCGATGTTCCAAAGCGGGCCATTCCGGGGGGGGGATTTCCAACACCAGTTCATCATGGACCTGCAACAGAAGATGGGCTTGATAGTCCTTCAGTACGGTTTGTAAACTCACCATTGCAATTTTAATAATGTCAGCACTGGAACCCTGGATCGGGGCATTGGCCGCCGCCCGGAGTAGGCCAGCATCGTAGGCATTGGCCGATCTCACCTTATCCAGGTCGATCTGGTCTGGCTCGGTTCCCCGCAAACGCTGGAGAGCATCACTGGCAAAATTAAAATATCGCCGTCGCCCTAAAATCGTTTCCACATAGCCCTGACCGATCGCCTGTCGTTGCATTCGCTGCAAATAGGCAAATACGGCTGGATATCGCTGATTAAAGCGTTCAATAAACTGCTTCGCATCGCTGGCATCAATGCCCGTTTCCCTGGCAAAGCGTTGGGCACCCATGCCATAGATCACCCCAAAGTTAATTACCTTGCCCAGACGACGTTCTTCGGCAGTAACCGTTTCCTTATCCAGTAGCAGACGAGCCGTCAGGGTATGGACATCCTCGTTATTTTGATAGGCGGCCAGCAACACGGGTTCCTGACTGAGGTGGGCCAGGATGCGCAACTCAATTTGGGAATAATCGGCGGCGGCGAGTAGCCAACCCGGTTCTGGAATAAAGGCTTGGCGAATTTGCCGACTAAAGGCGGTCCGAATAGGAATGTTTTGCAGGTTCGGATTTGAGGAGGATAGGCGGCCCGTAGCGGTGACGGCCTGGTTAAAATCGGTGTGAACTCGGCCTGTGTCCGCCCGCACCAAATTAGGTAATGCATCCACATAGGTTGACTTTAACTTCGCGAGGCTACGATGTTCCAAAATGGCATCAATGATTGGATGATCGCCCTGTAATTTTTCTAAAACGCTCGCATCCGTTGAATATCCCAACTTGGTTTTCCGTGTCTTTTTGGTATTTAACCCCAGGGTTTCAAATAGTAGTTGGCTGAGTTGCTTGGGTGAGGCCAGGTTAAAGGGCGCACCGGCGATCGCATAGGCTTTAGCTTCAATGGCTTTGAGATCCTGATCTAACTGTTGGGAAAATTCTTGCAGATAGGGAGAATTAATACGAATGCCTCGATATTCCATTGCAGCCAAGACCGGCTCTAGAGGTAACTCTACGGTTTTGAAGAGCGTTGCTAGGGCTGGCACTGCATCTAATTCAGCCTGTAATTTTTCGACGAGACAAAATGTGGTATACACATCCAGCCCGCAATAGGTCGCCACACGGGGAATATCGATATCCGCGATCGTCTGATTTTTTGCGACCAGTTCGCTATAACCCTGGGCACGGACACCCAAATAACGGGCCGACAAATCACTCAGGTTATGACTGCCCTCCGGGTTAATCACATAGCTGGCCAGCATTGTATCAAACACGACACCCACCAATTGTATTCCTTGGTGGCGGAGCACGAGGCGATCGTACTTGGCATTTTGGAAGACCTTGGGCAGGTCGGGATTTTCGAGAATCGGGCGTAGGGCGGTTAACATCTCGGTTTTAGGGAGATTTTGCCCCTGGTGATGACCAACAGGTAAGTAGGCAATGCGCAGGTCGGGGCTGCCCACGGGTTGCCAACAACAACCAATTCCCACTAAGTCGGCACTGAGGGGATCAAGGGCAGTAGTTTCCGTATCCCAGGCCACGGGAGACTGGGTGCAGGTCGCCAATTGGGCCACGAGTTCGGCTAATTTTTCCGGGGTATCAATAATCGCAACTGGGACTGGCAGGGCGGCGGTGTTGGTGTGATTTTCCTGTTGCGCTGCGATCGTCTCTTCGGCAGTGAAAAACGCGATCGCCTCATCGGTATTTTCATCGGTATTTTCTAAGTGATTCGGGTTTTCTCGGCTGTCTGCCCGATCAGGAGGCGCTTCGTCCGGCTCCGCCCCAGCATCAGCGGGGTTAGTCTCACGGGCGCGATCGCCCCCCAATTGCTGTTGCAACCGTTCGAGCTGGCTGAGGAACGATCGTAATTCCAGCTTTTCTAAAATTGGGATCACTGCATCGGTGGCAAACCCCGTTAGCTGCAAGCTCTCCCAAGCCAGCGACAAGGGAACATTTAAGTGAATCTGGGCTAGATATTGGGAATGGCGAGCCGCGTCCTGCTGATCCGCTAATTTTTGCCGCAGGGCGGGTTTAATCGCCGGTAACGCTTGGTAGATCTGCGCCAGGGAACCGTACTCCTTCAATAATTGCACCGCCGTTTTCGGGCCAATGCCCCGCACCCCAGGAATATTGTCCGACGCATCCCCACAAAGTGCCTTATAGTCCACCACCTGCTCCGGTCGAATCCCTAACTTCTCCTCTACCTCCGCAGGGCCAAACTCACGCGGGGGGACGGCTCTGCCCCGTTGGGCAAAAGCGCCGCTCAGGTGCAAGACCGAAATACCGCGATCGGCATCCACTAACTGGAATAAGTCCTGGTCGCCACTTAAAATCTTCACCCGATAGCCTGCGGCCACCGCCTGTTGGGCCAGGGTTCCCAAGACATCATCGGCCTCATAGCCGGGCAACTCCAGAATCGGTAGACCCAGCGCTTGCAACAGTTCCCGCAAATTGTTCAGATCGGGGATAAAGTCCTCTGGCGTTTCCGGGCGACCCGCCTTATAGTTTTCATCCGCCTCATGGCGAAACGTCGGTTCCCTCACATCAAATGCCACCCCGATCGCCCTAGGGGCCTCCGTTTGCACCACCTCCAACAGGGACTTGAGAAACCCAAAGCAAATGCTGGTGGGGATTCCCGTCGTAGTCCGCAAGCCCCCTTCCCGGCTTTTGGCAAACGCATAATAGGCCCGGAAAGCCAGGGAGTGGCCATCGACGAGCAACAACAGTGGGGCAGTCTGGGGCGGTGGCGTAGACAGCATGGGCAAACTTCAGAATTCAAAATTTAGCCAGGGGGGTGGTTGCGATTATCGCAGACGGGTGGGCAGGTCGGGCAGGCGGTCGGGATAAACTTTGTGATGGCTAGGGGGAGGAGCGCTACGATTCGGGACGCGTCGTGCTAGGATGGGAAAGCCAAATCAATTGGCACCTTGCGGATGTGGCGGAATTGGTAGACGCGCACGTTTGAGGGGCGTGTGGTATATCCGTGCGAGTTCGAGTCTCGCCATCCGCATTAGTATTTGCAGCAAGCTGTATTGCGTTAATCCTCGGCGGTGAGTGTGTGCACACCTCTTGGGGGATAGCCGTCTCGGCTGTCTAAGCCCCTTCGCCAGAAGCTCTCCCTTCGACAGGCGCAGGGGGACTGGGACTCATCCGTTTAAGCTGGCCGAGAGTGATAATCTTCAGCTTGCTGTGCTACTAGTGCAGCGCATAATTAATTATGCAACGTTGGTAGTTCAGGCTTTAGCCTGCAACGCCTCAAGTCGTTACTACCAACGTTGCAAAACTTTATGTTTACTGTACTAGGACGAACAGGCCCCGATCGCGGTCTTGGGCGGCATCGCTTTCGGATAAGGAATCCGTTTGTGATTATATTGCTGCCAGACGAGAACAAAAATTTCCGCAATTTGGGCTAGGTCCTCGCGGCTGAGGCCAGAATCCACCAGTTGGTTATCCTGCCAGCGTGCCCGGAGAATTTTATTCACCATGCGCAGGACCTCTTCGTGAGTGGCATCCTTGAGCGATCGCAGGGCAGCTTCACAGGAGTCAGCCAGCATGACAATCCCCGTTTCCTTTGATTGCGGGATGGGTCCATCGTAGCGAAAGTAAGCTTCATCCAAGGGGCGATGCTCCAGTGGCGACGCTACGCGATCCTCCGATGGCGACACGGCGCGAACGGGGCTAGGGACTGAGACTTCACTGGCCCGCTGTTGAGCCTGCTGATAGAAATAGCTCACCAACATGGTCCCTTGATGCTCTGGGATAAAGGCCCGAATGGCCTTCGGTAACCGGTAACGGCGGGCCATAACTAAGCCTTCGCTGACGTGCTTTTTGATAATCGCCACACTCTGCCACGGATCATTGAGTTCATCGTGTTTATTCGGTCCCCCCATTTGGTTTTCAATAAAGCCCTGGGGGTCGTGCATTTTACCAATATCGTGGTACAGCGTCCCCGTGCGCACGAGTTCAACATTGCACCCTAGGGCACAGGCCGCCGCTTCCGCCAGGGTGGCCACAAACAGGGTGTGTTGGAAGGTGCCAGGGGCTTCGGTAGCCAGACGTTTCAGGAGGGGACGGTTGGGATTGGCCAACTCCGCCAGGCGAACCGGCGTCACTAAATCAAAAAGATGCTCTAGGTACGGACTCAACCCTAGGGCGATAATGCTCCACAAAACCCCCTTGGCCCCCTGGATCGCCGCATCCAGCAGGACGCTATGCCAGATGGTGCCCGCCGCCGCACTCAGGGTAAAGGTCACCAGCAAATAGGTGATCCCCTGGGTCAGGCCGACTGCACCCCCGAGCAGGGCCAATTCCTCCCGCGATCGCAGCCGTCCGGCAAAAAACGCCGCCAATAACCCACTCACCGCACTGGCAAACCAATAGCCCCATTGCAATTCGATCCCGATCGGCAGAACCAGACTCAACAATCCTACCGTGGTCACCCCCAGAACTGAGCCATAGAAACTGCCCACCAGAAGGCCCACCATCGCCAGGTTCGTCGAGGGTAAATGGAGGGCAATAAAGACGGGGGTGCTCAGGGCCAGCAATAGCAATAGCAAGCGATCGCGGCGACGGAGGTCAGGGTAAAACCGCCGTTGGATGATCCAGAACACCCCCACTCCCCCGGTGATCAGGCCCCCGAAGCTCACTAATCCCCACCAATTCAACCCGCGCTGGCTGAGATCAAAGTAGTCCAGCAGGGCAAACTGGGCTGGCGTAATCGTTTCATTGGCCTGGACAATAATTTCACCGCGCCTAACACTGACCATCACCGGCGCAACATCTCGGGCGGCTTGTTCCGCACGGATACGGGTTTGCTCCTTGTCCTCAATCAGATTGGGCTTCAGGCTATTTAATAACAGCCGCATGGCCAAGGGTTTGGCGATCTGGGGTACCGTGCCTTGGAAGTGCAAGGCCGCCGCTTCCCGCAGGAATTGCTGGGGTAAACCGGGCGGAATCCCCTGGGTGGTCATCCGACGGGCCACCTGCCGCACACTCCTTTGGGTCGTTTGCCACTCTTCCGGGGTAAGGGCCAGCAGGGACGCATCGTAAAGGGCATCGGTCTTGCCAGCAGCGGTGGGCGCTCCCCCCATCGGCGGCCCCTCGTGGATGGCAGCGAGGGCGATCGCGTATTGGCGACGGGCCTGATTGATCTGGGCGACTAGGCGGTTAAATTCCGCGATCGGGGCAGTTCGCTGGAACACCCGTAACTCGGCGATGGCCTGCTGTTGGGCTGGGGTATGGGGGGCTGGGAAGGGGACGGGATTGCGTGTGGTAGGCAACGGCTCCAAGGCTAAGGCTGAACTCCGCAGGCTTAGGGGAATCTCATTCACCGCCTGGAGGATCGCCCGCCATTCCCATTCCTCCGCCTGTTGCAGGTACACCTGGCTGGTGGTAGACAGGATGCCCGGATTGACAAAGGGGAGTTGGGCTGCCTGCGATCGCAACGCATTGCCCTGATTCAGAAGTCGCTGGAGCGTTTGGTCAATTTCCTGGTTCGCGGTGGCATTGGCCATCAGGACCGGAGCCGTGGCCAAACGGGCCTCCTTCCGTTTGGCTTCCGTACTTTCGATATCCTCGATATGGGCATCGTGACGGGCACGCAACGTGATTGGGGCGACCCGACCCACAGTAAGGCGGGGTTGATTGTAAAACCGCTGGCCGATCGCACCCGTTAGGGTGACCACCGTGACCGTCAGGGCCAGCACCGGACGGGCATAACGCCAAACAGATGTTCGCCGTGCATCTGGAGTAGGCACACTAACCGGGGGGGGGATATTGAGATCAACGGGATGGGTCATGGCAGTTGCATCCCCAGAAATCTGCTGCACGCTCAGTGGTGTTGTTTGCCACTAAAACAGTTTCCCCCAAATGTGTGCAATTCCAGTGTCCCAACCCTGCCTTTTTAAGCGGTGGCCAGATTGGGATGGTTTCCGCAGCGCTGATCTGGAGGCTGGGTAGTGCCAGTCGGCTCCATTATAGCCTGCGGATTCAGGTGTCCGTGGTCGGCGTGGTTTTAGCGTATGCCCAATCCTGCGGTTGTCAACCGGGGAAATCGGGGCTTCGATGCTAGGGTAAAGTGTCGGTCATCACCACATCCCGACGTAGAACCCAGCCATTGGGACCCTCAATCCGGCGGGGCAGTTGGGCTTGGACAATCACTTGCAGGGTCTTCATATCGTAGGTCGTGTAGTCGGTACTGGCGGTGACCCGGTGCACATCTACCACCGTCAAGGTTTTGCGCGGGGGGAGGTCGCTATTCAACAAGGGGCGGGGACCACTGCCCAGGGCACCAGCATGGAGCAAGTCGAGTTCGCCACGATGCCCCGGAAAGTAGGCGTGGTGATGGCCGCTAATGTAGGTATGAACGTGATAGCGTTCCAGGAGCGATCGCAGTTGATCGGCCTGATTTAAAAACTCGCCTGGGCGATCGCGGCCCACAGCAACGGCATACAGGGGCAGGTGACCAATGACGATCCGCAGTGGGGCCGCTTGGGCAACGGGACTGCCTAAACTTTGGGCAACCCAGGCCAGTTGCGACGCTGAGATCTGGGCGGTGGAGGCATCCCACACCAGGTAAAAGATTTGCTGCTGTTGGAAGGTGTAATAAAACGGGAAGTGGGTGCGATCGACAAAGGTCAACCCCGGATCATGGGCTGGGGAACGCCAATAGGCCGCTGCCAGTTGCCGTTCCTGCTCGAAAAGATATTGCCCGCTACGGTTCAGGGCACCGGACGCGTCGTGGTTGCCGATCGTGAACCCGAAGGGAATCCCAGCCCGTCGGAGGGGAGCCGCCACATGGCGATCGAAGGCTGCCCACATGGCCTGAATTTGAGCCACCGTGAGCGTACTTTTCTGGCCCGCCACCATATCCCCCCCACAGAGGACCAGATCCGGTTGCCAACCGGGAATGAGTTGCATGGCGCGATCGACCTCTGGCGCATAGTCCACGGAGCCATATTGGCTATTGAGGTCACTGATGACCACCAGTCGCACATCCCCCCGTTGGGGTGCCACGAGGCCAGGCGGCGCGATCGCCAGCTTAGGGGGCTTAAGGTCGGAAGTCGGCGAGGAAGTGGGGATCGGGGTATCCGATCGCGCCCCTTTGTTCCAGGCATGGCACAGAACGGGCTGGGCGATCGCCGCTAACCCTCCCCCCAAGAAGAGTCCCCCTAGATACAAAAATTGCCGACGTTGCCAAGCCATTCCCCGATCCTGTTGACGATTCACTAGCTTTTAGCAGCATACTCCTCCGCCAACCGCACCTCCTGGAGGACCTCCAACGCCGCTAAAAATTGCCGATCCTCGCTCAGGTGGGGGAACTTAAACTGGGAGGCACCGACCCCCCGTTCCAATAAGCGCTGTTGGATGTCGGCAAAGCTACCTGGAGCCAGAATACGCAATCGGGGCGCAGGCACCTGATCAATGCGTTTGACTTGATAGAGCACACTGACTTCCTTGAGAGCGCGATCGAAGGCTAACAAAAATTGCTCTGGATCGGCCAGGGTGGAACCAGGAGCCAGTTCAATATTGACCAGATAATGGGCAGGAATGCGATCGTCGGACAGGGTAATACAGAAGTTTTCCAGGGTAATTTGGAAAGCTTTCTGGAGGGATTGCATCACCTGAATCACGTGGTATTCATTGGTCTTTTCCGTACTCGATGACAATACGCCCCCCTGCCGATGACGAAAGATAATCAGCGGCGTCGTGCCCATAAAGCCATCAACTTCCACCACATCACCGACATCATAGCGGTAGAAGCCACTGTAATTCGTAAACACAATCCGATAGCGTTCCCCCGGCTTGACCTCCCAAGGTAACAGGGTTGCGGGCTGTTCCAAGTGCCACTGATCTTCGGGAATAAACTCATAAAATCCACTCGCGATCGCCAGGGCCACACTGTCGGTATTAAACGCCCGATGCATCCCGAAAATCGTCTCGGCGCAAGAATAAATGCCGCCAAAGACTGGCGTTTCCGCAAACAGGGCAGGAAACCGCTCGAAATAGAAATCAGAACTCCCCCCCCTAGCCGTGATGATAAAAGACAGGTCCGGCCATGCCTGGGCCGGGGTGAGGTTGCCCGTTGTGTGCAGGTGTGATCGCAGATCAGCCGCCCGATCGGGCGCAGCCGACCATTGCCGTTCAAGTTGCTGTCGGATGGGGGGATCGATCGCTAACCACGGGGCGATCGTGCCCTTGGCAAGGTCTTCAATCAGCGGCTCAGCGTATTGGGCCAGGAAATTCGCCAGTTGGATGGCCAAAACCGGGAAGGTGGCGGCCATCACCCGCAGGTTAGTCTGGCGCAGGGCAAAGAGTAAACAAGCATAGGTCCGGGCGGTGGTATCGGTAATCTGGAAGACCGCATAGGGATAGGCAACCGCCTGCCGGTAGAGGGACCCTAATAGCTGGACATCGCTGTTGCTAATGAAGTTGTAGCTAATCCCCCCGGCGGTCTTGCCCTGGCTGCGGGCGGAACTGACAAAGAGCATTTTCCCCAAGGGGACACCGCGCTCTCTGGCCGCCTCACAGGCAAACCCAGCGGCCACCAGGTAGGCCCAGGTTAGGGTTTGGCGCGATCGCCGGGTGACAGGGATCAACTTACGATTTCCCGTTGACCCACTGGAGAGATTCATGTGAATCACGGGATCAGCCACGAGGAGATTGGGTTCCCCACTAGCAATACGCTCGGTGTAGGCCGCAAAGCCACTGTAGGGTTGGATGGGTACCCGCTGCCGGAAGTCGTCGATCGTGCGAATATCCCCCAACTGGTAGCGTTGGCCAAACTCCGTGTGTTGATGAGCCTTCAGGAGCGATCGCAGAAATTGGGTTTGGACGATCTCAGTTTGTCGGGTTTTGCGTAGGAAATCGGCTTTAACGGCAAGGGCAACAGTTGATAGTAGCGAAAAAAATAAATTACTCATACACACACGCCAAGGTCCGACAGCTAGCTTGACATAGGTCAGGCATCTGCTGTCAATGGCTTGCCAATCGCTAGGTCAATCGCTAGGGATTAATGGTATCGCGCAGGAGAATTACATTGCGGCTGTCCACGAGGGACGCTAAATAGCCCTGGCCATTGAGCGATCGCAGCGTCGCCGCCGCCGCTGCCGGGTCCGTCGTGTGGATCGCCAGTAGATAGGGCCGTTGACCGTACACGACCAGCCCCACATTACGCCCCAGACTTTGCTGAAGCCGGGTGGCCACCTCTGGTCGGTTGAAATAATGAACCACAACGGCATAGCCCTCACCCAGGGCTTGGGGGTTGAAGGCGATTCCCGCCGGGAGCGCTGCGCCAATCGCGGGTGATGGGGCCGTGCCAACGGTCGGGAAGCCAGTTGGCGGCTGGGCAACCGCTTGGGGGGGACGGGCGACAAAGGTTGCCAGCCCCGTTGAATCGTGAACGGCCTTAGCCCAGGCATTCGCCGCTTCCAGATGGGAGAAGCCGCCAACCCGCACTACCGTGTCACTTAGGTAACGGCAAGAGACTGTGTTAACGCTACTGGGCAAAATGCGCCGGACCTGCGCTTGCTGGCGATCGGTGGCCGTAATAATGAGCACCAGATATTCGTTCGGTGCGGGCGGTTGGCAGGCCGCGAGAGCACTGGGGGCTTGGGCCACGACCGGGAAAGACAGGCCACCCCAAGCCATCGCCACTCCCATACCCACTGGGATCGCGACGCGAAGCGCCACGCCAACCCCCGCCCAGAACCGGGAAGCCAACCAGGAGCGGGAAGGCGCAAACGGGACGGAAGACGATTCTCGGAAGGAAACGCTACACGAACGCATGGTGGTGTTGTGATGACAGGCACGGCTAGACGATGCTGCCGGAAGTTGGCTTAACCATAACATCCGATCGGCGTTTCGGCTAACCTGTGGCGACTAACCTGTGGCGATCGGGCTAGCCCGCTCCCTCCCGCAGACGAGGCTGAAGGTACTGGACGATCGCCAGGTTGTCTAACCCCTGTTCAACCAGTTCTGGGATCTGGGACAACACCTCCAGGATATTGGGCGCGAAGTTATAATGCGGATCATCGCCATATCGCAGCGTTAGGTGGGTGAGTAATTCTAGGGCGTAATCTGGAAAGTCTTGAGCATCGGCAATGCAAGCTAACTTGAGCAAATGCTCTGGGGTTTGTAGATGCCGGTTCTGTTCAACCAACGCTTCGTCCAGTAGATCACGGAGGTAAAGCGCATTGGCCCACAGGAGTTGCCCCGGACGGTTTGCGGACCAGAGGGGAGCAATGCTTCGGGGGAGACGACACCAGGGATCATCCATTGTCAAATCGAACAAAACAAACCCGTGTGATCGCAGGTATTGATCAATCTCTGAAAACAAGGGCTGACCCTGGTAGACGGGGGAAAACTCGACTTCAATACTGACACCCAGGGTACTTCGCTGAAGCACCTGCTCACCCCCCTGTAGCACGTCTAGATCGGCCCCCTGCACATCAACCTTAAGGAATTCGAGGTCAGAAATGGCTTGGTTTTGGCAAAAACATCCAGGGTTGTCGTTTCAATTTTGATCATGGCATCGACTTCTAAAGCATAATCAAAACCCTTAAATCGCTTGATATAGGATTGATTGGGTGGATAAAGAGAACTACAGTGAACTTCCTTGGTGATGTAAAGGGATGTTTCTCCTGTCTGGTTAGCGATCGCGAGAGGAAAGTGTTTCTCAGTCCAATTGATACGACTTTCTGCTAGGGAATTGTTGGCACTCTCACACGCCTCTTCATCAACATCAAAACCATAAATAGTTAAATTAGGTGCAAAAATAGACCAAGGGCCATTGCCATAGTCATCGTCGTTATAAGCTTTACGAGAACCGATCGTGCATAGCCGCAGATGAAGATTGTCAAGCTTACCCTGTGCTTTTAAGTGTGAGTTGAGGATGGACATTGTTGCTAGACCTAGATTAAACCCAGTGGATAGTGGTTGACCCCTGCGGCGGAGCACCCTGAACTCGCCATCCAACCCCTGCGGGCCAAACTGGACCGGGGCAACCGGCAGTGGTGAAGGCAGGCCGATGGCAGTGGTCGATCGCCTGGCAGTGATCGATCGCCGTAGACCCCCAGGAGAGTGACTAAACGGGTGATGGGGTGAGCAACAGGCTCAAACGAATTATTGTTAATTGCTCAGGGCGATCGTGTAAACATCTCCCATTTTCTGCTAAAACGGGGAAAGTTCGCGGATGCAGATGCGGGGCGGGGTGTGAGCGTCATGACCGATTCACTGTTACTCTACGGCGACAGTAATGAAGCGGTTCGGGAACTCCAACGCCTGTTGAATGCCCACGGTGCCACCCTCACCCTCACGGGTGAGTTTGACGATGCCACCTTTTATGCTGTTCTAGATTTTCAAACCCAGCGGGGTCTAAATCCTGATGGGCAAGTAGATGATGACACCTGGGCCGCCCTCCGGTCGCTCACCCAATCTGGCCCCCTAGCGCCAGTTGCCATCCCCTCCGATCGTGCGCCCGATCAATGGCCCGATCCTCTGCCCGATCGCCCTGTTGCCCTTCCTGAGCTAACCCCCATGACCTACTTCACCCCCGACAGCCCCAGTTGGATACAGTACCCCTATCGCACTAAAAACTTTCGTCCCTACCTCCTCCAGGGGGATGCCGATCCGGGGGGAGCCGCCGATGGTCCGATTCGCCAACTGCAAGCCTTTCTCAGTGCACAAGGGCTATACCGTGGGGAAGCCACGGGAAGTCTGGATCAGGCCACCCATGAGGCGATCGTGGCCTTCCAGCAACAATACCTGCCGGGGGAAAAAGCCGATGGGATGGTAGGAGATACCACCTGGGAAAGGCTGTTCCAGGTCGCGGCTGGGCAAACCACTGCCCCCCCTGCGCCCCCGCCCCCGATCGCTGTCCCGCCGCCCCCCTTGCCCCCCCCACCCAGCCTTCAACCGAGTGTCCCAGCGGTGAGTTCACCCCCCACCCAAAGCAGCGTTTCGATTACCCCTTCCCAATTTGTCGGGGGTGCCCAAACCAGTAGTGCTGGGATGAGTAGCCCCTTCCAGGCTGAAGATCGGGTGAACCCTGGCGACCTGGACCCGATTGGCATGGAATGGGCAGGGGACAAAACTCCGGCGGGTCGTCCCTTGCTGCGGTTAGGTGATCGCGATCCGGGGGGTGTCAGCCTGGGTCCGGTGCAGCGTTTGCAATACCTTTTCCTCGCCAATGACTATTTCTATATCAATCCGATCGGGGAATTTAGCGATGGCACCTACACGGCCCTCAAGGATTTTCAATACCGCCGTGCCCAGTCTCTCCTGACCGAATTTGGCATTGTCAACGATCGCACCTGGGAAGCCCTGATTGCCGATGCGGAAACGGCATCCACCCCCACCCCGCCGCCGGATGAACCAGGGATTGTGCC
>JBBILC010000128.1:0-13853 GCA_037445115.1 Coleofasciculaceae cyanobacterium bin_20 | reverse complement strand
TTTTTTCACCTATGATCCGCGCGTGGGGGCAGCGATTTGGGCAGATTGGGTACGGGCACTGCCCAACTTGACCTGGATTAGGGGACAGTGGCCGCGTCAAGTGTTGCGCCAGGGCGATCGCGTGCTGGGGGTGCGGTTTGATACGTTGACGGTGATGGCTCAGATGACGATCGACGCCACCGAACTCGGTGATCTGCTGGCCCTAGGCGATATCCCCCACCGTTGGGGCTGGGAGTGGCAATCCCAGTGGCAAGAACCGAGTGCGCCGACGGGTCCCACCCCCCTGACCCAAACCTATCCCGTGCAGTCGCCGACCTGGGTTGTGGTCATGCAGGACTTTGGTGAAACCTTGGCTCCCCCAATCCCCCCGGCGGCAGGGGGGTACGACGCCACCCAGTTCCAGGGGGCTTGGGCGCAACATGGTCCGGAAAAATTTATCAACTATGGGCGGCTACCGGGCGATCGCTTCATGATCAACTGGCCGATCGACGGTAATGATTATGGCCGGGGGAGTGAACGGCTTCTGGGATCGGCGGCGGCACGCCAGACCTTTTACCGGGAAAGCTATGCCCACAGCCAAAACTTTGCCCACCATATCCAGCACCACCTAGGTCGCCGCTATGGTTTGGCTCCCGCCCTGTTTCCCGTCATACCGGGATCGCTGCGCGCAGCAATCCCAGCGGGAATCGCCGATCCCCACCCGGCTTTTGCCCTGTATCCCTACTTCCGGGAAAGTCGGCGGCTGTGTGGGCTAACCACGGTGACCGAAGCGGCGATTTTGCCCACGCGGGCAGGCTGGGTTGCGCCTTTACCCCACGATGCCACGGGCCAGATCACCAGTATCGCGATCGGCAACTATGCCAATGATCACCATTATCCGGGCTGGGACTTTCCCCTCCAGCCCAAATCGATCCGGTGGGGGGGGCGCTGGACGGGGACCCCCTTTGGTGTGCCCTATGGCAGCCTGATCCCCGATCGCGTTGAGAGTCTCCTTGTGGCGGAAAAAAATATCGCGGTTTCCCATATCGCCAACGGGGCGACACGGTTACAACCCTGCGTCCTGGGGATTGGACAAGCGGCGGGGATGGCAGCGGCCCTCTGTGTGGAAAGGGGATGTCAACCCAGGGATCTGGCGGTGCGATCGCTCCAGAACGCGTTGCTCGAAGACCCGATCGCCCCGGCTGCTGTGATTCCCCTGTACAATCTGCCCCCTGATCACCCGGAATGGTTGACCCAGCAACGCTACTACCTCGATCACCCTGATGCCTATCCCGACAATGGCTATGCCCAAGTCGTTGACCATACTCTGCCCGCAGCGGCGCTCCGGGGTAGCCAGCCCTGGCGGGGAACCGTCCAACGGTTAGCGGCCCAGGCGTATGCGTTCCATCCCGATGCATGGCCCCAGTCTGTCTGGTCCCTGGTCACGTTACGGCCAGAGGTCGATCGTGTGCTTCAGGACTGTTCTTCGCCCCAGCCGCTCATGGTGATCGGTCGCTGGAATCGATCGGGAAATTGGCTACTGGCGGAGGGTATCGCCCCGTGAGGACGGTTGGCGGCTGGGCGTTCGTCCCAGCCGTTACTGGCTAATCAGCGGTTGAGGGGACGATCGCCGCCACGATGATTTCTGCCTTGACGGAATTAGCCAGGAAACAACTGTGGTGGGCCACGTCGTGCATTTCCTCAATTTGTTGTTCCGTGGGCAGGTGATCCCCCGCAAAAATTACCTGGGGATTGAGATAAATCTTGGTAATCGCTAGGTTGCCAACCTCATTCTTTTCCAGGATACCCACGGCCTGATCGAGATAGCGATCAACCACGAACCGATGTTTAGCTGCGATCGCCAGGAACCACAGCATATGACAACTGGCGATCGCGGCGATAAACGCTTCCTCTGGATCGACATGGGCTGGATTGGCGTAGGGTTCTGGCACGACATGGGGAGAAGCGGATGCCAAAATCTCACCCCCTCCATCAAACTTCCAGATATGTTCACGACTGTATTTACGGTCAATAAAGGCGTCTTCTTGCCTTTGCCATTGGATGTGTGCAAAATGTTCAGACATTATATGTTAAGACATTAGATAATTAATGACTTTTCTATTGGTTGAATTGATGTGAAAACATAAACAAAAAATGAATAGTCATCACTTCATGGGTACCTCGAAAGTGCCAATCCCATGCTCTCAAGTAACGTTATCCTGTCAATGGGGGCTTCAACTGTCTTCATTCCAGATTAATCGAAGTGTCCTTCATCAAGGTTATTTATAATTAACATGGCGACTTGAGTTGAAACATAACTTTAACCTAGGTGCATCCCAGTTTTGCTGCCCTCACCCTATCTCCCAAGGGCGAGGGACTTCAAGATGACTCCCCTTCTCCCACTGGTAGAAGGGGCTGGGCGATGAGGGCCACGTGCCTGGAATTGCTAATTCGGGATGCACCCCTTTAACCTAACACGACTACGAAATTTATGTTAATCATGAAAATTAAATTATGAATCTCTCGAAAAAAAACACCAATTTTCGCAACTGTGCCCATGCAATTATAAAGGATTGAGGCTTCCTTATCAATATCTTGACAATCAGGAATTAGCCTTCGATTATGATAAAAATACTTGGTAAGTACACTACAGAAAATCTCTCGATCTAACGAGAATTACCTCTCCTACCCCCCTTAATCTCTCCTGGTTATCCATGTTGCAATTCCACCGGGTTTTTCCCCTCGGTAAGCTGGTCCTCGCCACCGTTAGCTGTCTGTTGGCCTTGACGGCAACGGCGCGGGCTGAAATTATCCCGATCACCCTACTACATCTGAACGATATTTACGAAATCACCCCGATCGAACAGGGCCAACGGGGAGGCATGGCGCGGGTGGCGACGCTACGCAAGCAACTGCTGGCCCGTAATCCCCATACCTATACACTGTTAGCGGGAGATGCCTTCAGTCCCTCGGCCCTGGGTACCGCGATCGTGGACGGCGAACGGCTGGATGGTCGCCAAATGGTGGCCGTGATGAATGCGATCGGCTTTGACTATGCCACCCTGGGTAACCACGAGTTTGATCTGGCCGAGTCAGCGTTTTTGCAACGCCTACGCGAGTCGCGTTTTCAGTGGTTATCGGCCAATGTGTTTGATCGTCAGCAACGGCCTTTCCCCGGTGTTGCCCCTACCGCAACGTTCACGGTATCGGGTCCGCAGGGGGGACAGGTGCGTGTTGGCCTGATCGGGGTCACGATCGCTAGCAATCCGGCTAGTTATGTCCATTACCGGGAAGCGATCGCCACGGTCCAGGAACAGGCAGCGATCCTGGCGCCCCAGACCGATATTCTCATTGCTCTCACCCATTTGGATCTAGCCCAGGACCAACAGTTGGCGGCGACGGTGCCTGACCTGGATCTGATTCTGGGAGGTCATGAACACGAAAATATGCAGCAATGGCGCTTAGTCAGCCGTTCCCCCCAGGCAGTACGTTCCCCCCAATGTCCCGATTCGGGGATTCCCATTTTTAAGGCCGATGCCAATGCCCGGACAGTCTATATCCATGACCTGACCTACGATACCCAGCGGCGCTGTTTGACGATCGCCTCGCGCCTGCAACCGGTTACCGCCGCCATTCCCGATGATCCCCCAGTGGCAGCCGTGGTGCAGCAGTGGGTCGAGCGCGGGTTCGCGGGCTTCCGAGCACAGGGGTTTACGCCAGAGGCCACGATCGCGGTGTTACCTGAAGCCCTGGATGGCCTGGAGAGCAGCGTGCGTAACCAGCCCACCAATTTGACCGATCGCATTGCCCAAGCCATGCTCCAGGCAGCAGCGGGGGCGGAATTGGCCATCTTTAACAGTGGTTCGATTCGGATTGATGATCAGGTCCCAGCGGGGCCGATTACCCAGTATGACGTGATTCGGATTTTGCCCTTCCAGGGCCAAGTGTTGTTGGTGGAGCTACCGGGCGAACTACTGCAACGGGTGCTGGAGCAGGGGCAGGCCAATCGCGGTACGGGGGGCTTTTTACAAACCGCCCAAGTGCGTCGCGACGTGAGCCAGGGCTGGCTGATTCAGGACCAACCGCTCCAACCCCAACGCCGATACCGCGTGGCGATTAACGATTTTCTCATCAGTGGTCGGGAGCAGGGGTTAGATTTTTTGCGGCTGGATGTGCCAGGAGTGAAACTGTTGGCAGAAACCCAGGATATTCGCCTTGCCCTTATTGCCGCCCTCCAGGCCACGGCTCCCCCACCCTAGGCGGATAGCTCGGTTAAACCATCAGCATCCACGATCGCCGCCAGTCGGTGGTAGGCAATTTGGTAGATTTCCGCGAGGGCCTGTTGGTGTTCAGCCTGGGCCGAATGACCTAAACGCGCTTCAAATGCCTGGAGAAGCTGGGCCTTGGTGTGATTCCGCACAGCAATAATAAAGGGAAAGCCAAAGCGATCGCGGTAGGTTTGATTAAGGCGCAGAAAGCGATCGTATTCCTCAGGCGTGAGTTGATCGAGGCCAGCACTGGCCTGCTCCTGGACCGAAGCAGTTGCCATTTTGGCCCGACTCCCCAAGTCAGGGTGTGCCCGAATCAAGGCTAATTGTTCTGCCGGAGATAGGGCCGCGACCACAGCAACCATTGCCCGGTGGAGGTCATCCCGATCGCGAAACGGACGTTGCAACCAAGCCTCATGGGCGATCGTGGGGGTGGCCTCAAAGATTGCCCCCAGGGTTTGCACAAAGCGATCCCGCTCCATTTGATTGAGGTCAGCAATTGAATACATGGACACCTTACCAGCCGTTACGCATACTCACCCCTCACCCCTCAGACGCTTCGACAGCCGTGAGTTGAGACCCTAGGGGTTGCCAGCCCGCTTGCCACTGCGATCGCTCCTGGAGCAGTTTGGCATTGATCCAAAAGCGCACGGTTGGATCACAGGCAGCCACCAGTTCCGCGAAAACCCACTGGCCCTGGTTTTTACGGTTGACTACCTGAAAATGTCGCCAACCCCAGGTTTCCTGCTGGGCGGTCCATTTGGAACCGAGAAGGTGGGGAAATTTCTGTTTTCTGGGCATAGGGGCGAACTGACGATCGCAAGGTGTGAGGATTACCCGACTATCTGAAGTCTATAACACTGGCTGGGGCGTGGGAAAAGGGTGGGGAGTTACCTAGGGCATCGCTTGAGCTGTGCAACGCGATCGCCAGAGTCGGCTATTCTAAAAGGGGTCACAAAAATTCACATTGCACCCCATTCCCCTGGACATCCCCCATGTTGCGACTGATTACCGACTTTGACGGTCCGATCATGGACGTTTCCGATCGGTATTACCACGTTTATACGCTGTGTCTCGCTACCTACCAGCAACCCGGCCAGTTCATTAAACAACTCCCCAAAGCAGAATTTTGGCGGCTCAAACGCGCCCAGGTCCCCGAATGGCAAATTGGCCGTCTATCGGGCCTTAACCCAGAGCAAGCCCGTGCCTTTGCTGGCATGCGGGCACGGATCGTGCATGATGTCGCCTACCTCGCCTACGATCGCCTGCTCCCAGGGGCCGTTGCGACCCTAGAAGCCTGCCAACGGGCTGGGCTGGATCTGGTGGTGATGACCATGCGGCGCGATCGCGAACTGGCTGCCCCCCTGAAACGCCACCGCCTCGATCGCTTCTTTGCCCCCACCCATCGCTACTGCATCAGCGACCACTACGTGAAGACCGATGATGTGCACGATAAACCCCTACTGATGGCACGGGCGCTAACCGAGTTACCCCCCGCAACCGAGACCTGGATGGTCGGGGATACCGAAGCCGATATTGCCGCTGCCCAGGCCCACGGGGTAAAAATTATCGCCGTCCTATCGGGGATTCGCGATCGTACCCAACTGGCCCAACATCGCCCGGACTATATCGTCAATAACCTACAGGAAGCGTTCGATCTCATTCAACAGACCCACTATCGCCATGCACCCCGACCCGTCACGGCCCGGCACACCTATCCCGCGTCCTCACGCCAGCTAACGCAACAGGGCGCTTACTAACCACAGCACCCCAAACGAGGTACAAGCCGCCACCGTGCCCGCACTCCCCACCAGTTGGAGACTGGGGATTAGGGTGGTTAGCACCCCGCCCAACAGCAGACCAACCCCTAACCCGGCAAGGGTCAAAAGGAGCGATCGACCAAATTTATGTTCCTTCCGGTTGAGGAAATACAAGCTCACCCCCGCCCCTAGGGCCAGGGTCAAGGAGGGTTCAAGAACAAAGGTCAGGCCCCCCAGGGTGGCGAAAATGGCCGCAGGCACCAGGATGTCCCGCTGACTGGGGGTATCCAGGAAGCGCTGTAGCCAGTTGGGGGTGGGTGGCGTTGGGACTGGGGCGGGTGCTGAGGGCGCTGGGGCCAGCCGTTCGGGAAAACGAATTCGGTCCGGAACCTTAATCTTGCCTTCCTGGCGCAACCGCAGCCGATCCATCAAGACCGCATCGTAGGCGGCTTCGATCGTCGAAAGCAACTTTTGGTCACTCGCATATTGCTCTTGGAGGCGAACCCGCGCATCCTGGATCTCATCAAACGAGGCATTCTCTGCCACCCCCAGCAACTCATAGGGATTTTGACTGCTCATTTACAACCTCCGCGAACCCCATCTGTTAGTCATTATGGTGCTTGACTGGTATTAACGACAAACGGGCATGAACGACCGCTGGCGCTTCGCTAGGGACAACATCTGGCTGATCTTGTTAAGTGCAGACCTCGCCCTATCCTCTCTTGCCATCCTAAACTAGGTTGGGTAATGGTATACCAGAAACCACCGTACTGGTTGCTGCTGCCGATCGCCGACTGGTCCTAACCGGTGGTCAGTGCATCCCAGCGCCATCCACTAACCAGTGTAACCAGCTTCAGCTAGCTCCTGGGCGGACAAGCGCTAGGTATTCGTCCAACAGACGCGTTATCCTAACCTAGCAGGGACTATGAACCTTCAGACCCCAGCGATCGCCATGAACCCGGTAAAAATTCTTGTAGTCGATGATGATCCGGCCATCTGTAATCTTGTTCAGCGATACCTCCGCGCCAAGAATTATCAAGTGGAAGTCGCGGGTGACGGGAAAGCAGCCCTAGCCGCCTTTGACCAGTTCAATCCCGATCTGGTCATTTTAGATTTGAACTTACCCGATACCAATGGTTATACGCTATGCCGCGAGATGCAGCAACGAACCAGTGTTTTTGTGCTGATGCTAACGGGGCGGACAGACACAGCGGATAAAATTAAAGGTTTTTCCCAGGGGGCGGATGATTATCTGACGAAGCCCTTTGACCTGGAGGAATTACTGTACCGGCTCGAAGCGATCCTCAAGCGCCAGCGTACCGTCGTGAATGCCCAGCAGCAGCAGCTCCTTGTCTTTGCCAATCTCCGGATCGATCCGGAACGCCGCGTGGTTACCCTCAACGGTCAGGTGGTTGCTCTAACCGCATTGGAGTTTGACCTGCTCTATTTCCTGGCCAGCCATCCAGGTCGGGTATGGCGACGGGCGGAATTGATTCAGGAGGTTTGGGATTACCAGTATGTCGGCGATCCTCGTGTTGTTGATGTTCACATTGGCCAAATTCGCAAAAAAATTGAGGCGGATACGAGTCAGCCAACCCTGATCCATACGGTTCGCGGAGTAGGGTATAAATTTGAAGTTCCCGATACCTGAGGCGGTTAGGTTGACGTTATGGCATGGCAATTCAGTCAATTGGTGGCCCAACTGGGGGAGGGCGCTGCCCAGAATAGCTTGGCCAGCCAGCCCGCGATCGATCCCCGATTGTTGGGGGTGGCGGCGATCGACCAGGCGACAACCGGAACCTTAGGTTTTATTGAAAATTTGTCCTTCGCCAGCCAAATCGCCACCACGGAAGCCAGTGCGCTGATTTTGCCGTTGGAACCGGAATCACTGCGTCGCCAAGCGGAGGATCGCCAACTGGCCTGGATCGCCACGCCCCAGCCACGCCTCCTCTTTGCCCAGGCGATCGCCCAGTTCTACCAACCGTTTCGACCCGATCCGGGGATTCACCCCACTGCCGTCATTGATGCCTCGGTGCAGGTGGGCAAGGACGTGTACATCGGTCCCCATGTGGTGATCCAGGCGGGGGTGACCCTGGGCGATCAGGTGTGTATTCATCCTAATGTGGTGATTTATCCCCAGGCGACGATCGGCGATCGCACGGTTCTCCATGCCAATTGCGTGATCCATGAACGTACTCAAATTGGGGCGGATTGTGTGGTTCACAGTGGGGCGGCGATCGGTTCGGAGGGGTTTGGCTTTGTGCCGACGGCCCAGGGCTGGTACAAGATGGAGCAGGCGGGGTATACGGTCCTGGAGGATGAGGTTGAGGTGGGGTGTAATAGCACGATCGATCGGCCTGCGGTCGGGGTGACCCGGATTGGGCGGGACACGAAGCTGGATAATCTGGTCCACATTGCCCACGGGTGCGAGGTGGGGCGGGCCTGTGCAATGGCGGCGCAGGTAGGGTTGGCTGGTGGGGTGAAGGTGGGCGATCGGGTGATTTTGGCAGGACAGGTGGGGGTAGCGAACCAGGTGACCTTGGGCACTGGGGCGATCGCGTCAGCCCAGTCGGGGATTCATGCGGATGTGCCCCCAGGAGCGGTGGTATCGGGTACTCCGGCGATGCCCAATAAACTTTGGCTGAAGACCTCTGCTCTCATCAAACGTTTACCAGAGTTCTATCAAACCTTGAAGCAGATCCAGCGCGATCGTCCGTAGGGGCAGGTTGCACGAAAATCTATTGGCAAAACCGACAATATTGATGAATCTGCCCCGTCTGGGGGCAACGCGATCGCGATCCCAGTTAAACCCGACGCGATCGACCATCGGGGGCAGGTTTATACAGATTGTCTGTCAATGCGATAAATCATCGGGGGCAGGTTTATGTAGGTTGTCTGTCAACGCGATAAATCATGGCGAACCTGCCCCTACGCAACCGCCGAAAAATGTCAACGCATTGTCACTTCACTTAAGGCAGACTCAATCACTTGATCGCTGACACCGTGCCGTTTCAAGCTTTCGATGAGGGACGTAACGGTATCGCTGTCGAAGCGTTCTAGGTCGGTGCGCAGTCCTTGACCAATGTAGGCGCGGATGAGGGATTGGTAACCAGAAAAACCAAGTAAGGGGGCAATGCGTTTTAGATCATCAATCACATCTTCGGGAATGCGCATGGTGATGGTTTTCATAGGCCGATCGCGGTCTAACCGTTTTTTTAAGGTTTCAATTTTCATAATATTCACGCTCTTTACGGGTTGCTTTTCGGGCCGAGATGATCCGAATCCTGTCGTTTTCAGGCTCAATGTAGACGACGTATAGGAGTTGCCAACGCTGGTCTAAACCAATCACGGCATCCCTGGCTTCATCATTACGGCTGGCATCCATGACAACGAGGAACGGATCAAAAAAGGCTTCTGTTGCTTGCTGAAACGTTACCCCGTCATGGTTGAGGGGATTGATTCTGGCTTTCTCGTCGTTCCAGACAAAGGTGATGCCATTGAGTACAAAATACACATCCATGTCTGGAGTTTAAGCAAAGTGTATGTACAGTGTCAATATGTTTTCGCTAGATGTATAAATGGCGATGGCTCGTCAACCGCGTGATCTGCGATCGGGGTATTGTTACCACATCACGACCCGGTGTAATAATCGGGAATTTCGGTTAACCCGTGGGGAATGCCGGGATTTTTTGCTCTATGCCATTAACCGCTGTCAGCAAAAACATGGGTTTACGCTCCATGCGCTGTGCATTATGAGCAATCATGTCCATTATTTGCTGGCACCCAAGGAACCCCATGATTTGCCCCGGATTATGCAGTGGCTGAATGGGTTCACGGCGATGGGGTTTAAGCACTGCATATTATGAATTATCCTGGATGTCACTTTCTGCCTGGAGGAGGCTATGAAGCTGTTGGCTTAATTTTGGAATATCTGACTGGATACCTTCCCAAACAACTGTCAACTGCACTTGAAAATATTCATGCGCTACGATATTACGCATATCGCCCATGAGTCGCCACGGGATTTGGGGATATCGCTCTTTAACCTCGTCGGGAATGTTGCGGGTGGCTTCACCAATAATTAAGTAATCGTATAACACAGCTTTGACGATCGTCTCATTGGCTTGAAACTCGGCAAACGTCAGAGATTGGGTGCGATTCTGAATGGTGATCGCAGCTTGGCAAATATCTTGAATGCGTTGCTGCCAGGTTCTAGAAGACACTTAGCACCTCCTGTAAGACGGGTTCACGTAGGTGTTCTTTGAGGGCTTCTCTAGTGCCCAAGTCTACCGAACATTGCAGGATATCTTCTAGGTATAATCGGATCTCAGCAAAGCGAAATAAGCCGATGGGGTGCTTGAATTCAGCGAGCAGATCCACATCGCTGGTAGTACTGGCTTCATTCCTGGCCACTGAGCCAAAGAGTTCTAGCGATCGCACCCCCAATTGTTGTAATTCTGCTTGATGGGCGCGGAGGATAGCAATGACTTGTTCACGTTGCATCGGCGATCGGCCCAGTCGATAAGGAACGTAACATCATTTTAATCGGTATCTCCTTGACTGCGATCGCACCCATCGGGGGCAGGTTTATTCAGGCTGTCTGTCAATGGGATAAATAACGGCGAACCTGCCCCTACGCCACCGAAAAATGTCCAATCTGTAGGGGCAGGTTTTACAAAAATCTGTCCTGTAAACCGATCATCTTGATGAACCTGCCCCGTGGGCGCGGTGCCAGGTAAGAAATCGCCAGAACGACGGAATTCCCTGACTTGTGGAACCTGCAACAAATCTTTAGGAACGCCTGAAATGCCTAGAGATTACACTTTACAAGTCTGGATGCGAGAGAAGAGAACCACACCACACCAACCCACCCCAAAACCCCAACCCCCACCACCCAAACCACCCAACACAACCCACCGAGGTAAGTGTCCCTGGGGGGCCGAGGTGTTAAAAATTAAGACTCGGAGTAGCTCTGAGTTGCCATCCTGCTGCCAGCCGATCGCATGGCAGAACTTTGTCCATGCTTCTTCATGATACCGGCCATCGGCGATCCCGCCAATTTCCTTCGACAGGTAAATAGTCTTCTGGACACTGAAGCCAAAGCGTCCGTTACTATACTTCACCCACAACCCATCAATGGCCCGCAGCGGCTCACAGGGAAACTTCAACAAATCCTCCGGGTCAAACCACTGCCCCTCTTTCTTCCCCACCTCCGTAATCATCAACCGATAGGTCTCCTCATCCGCCTCTTTCCAACTGGCACTGGCTAGATAATTCATCAACTGGGCGTATTTGGGATCAAGCTGTCGCCGCAGGATATAAAATTGCCCATCCTCCGCAATCCCCGCCGCTTGATAGTGTTCAGCTTTGGGTAGCTCATAGTCAAACAGCACCCCCTCGGCCTGTAAGCTCGTCTGCGTTGGCAACCAGGCACAAAACCATCGACGATCTGCGTCTGTTAACCCCACTGCTGGCTGATTAAACTGTTCCGGCGAAATCGTCTGCACCTGCGCCGTCGAGTGGAACTGGCCCGTATTTTGTGCCTCCAGAAATTGCAAATACTCCCCCCACGTCAAGGGGCTAGTCGTCATTTCCGTCCGCTCATCCAACCGCAGCATCTGCTGAAACCGTTGTTCCAGCGTAATTTTCGCCGCCGTTGTGCCCGTAAATTGCGTGGTAGCCAATAACGTCTCGAAGGTTTGACTAGCGGCTGGACTCAGACGGCTCCGCTCCTCCTTCACCAACCGATGTAACAACGCTAAACACTGTTGCCGAAACTCCCCCGACGGCATCCTAGACACCGCTTCCACCAACCAATCCGCCCCCACCTTCGCAGCATAAAAACTAAAAATTTCTCGCCAATCATTTACCGGCTTCCACTCACCCTTGCGTAGGCGTTCAAGCAATAAGTTTTCCTGCCCCGATGCCTGAATCTCTAACGCTGTCAAATATTCCTGAAACGTCTTATGGGCAAACTCATAGGCATCTCCTTCACCCCCCGTCAGTAATCCCGCAATCTCCTCAATCTCCTGGAAAAATTGGGCCGGTGTACACCCACTTTCCCCGCCCTGTTCTGCTAATGCCGCCTGCAACGCCTCCTGAATCCATCCCGCTCCCTGTCTCGTCGAAAATCGGGTTTGATCCGCCAGGGTTAACTGCATCGCCAACCCCTGCAACACCGGCTGACTTCTGACCGCTTTCGTCAAACTCAGAGGCATATTTCGACACAGCGGACGCTTTTCCAACAAGATATTAAACATCTCGCCATACAAGTCCTCCCGTCGCTCTGGCAACACCGCAAACGCTTGATGCGTCACCGCAATAATCGTCAACAGCAACGGGTTCACTGCTAACTGCTGATTGATCGCAACATTGCCCACAATCTGCCGATACAGATCCGCCGCCGCCTGCTTGGCCTCCGTATCCCTTTGCGCCTTGGCCTGTTCCTCCGTTAATCGTTGACCGGCTGGCTTCGTCAAACTGTTCTGCCAAAATCCCTTCCACTTCTGTTCCCACAGGGTAACGTGGTACCACTTATCTAAAAACGTCCGCTTTTGCTCATTGGTAAAGTCCAAAATCCCTAACTGCCGAACCCCCGGAAACCAATCCGCGTTGTAACCATGCGGACGGGATGTGAGGATAAACACACTGTCATACTCCTGAATTTGGCGATTGGCCCAGCGGCTCAGCAATTCCCGCCGATCCTCCGGCACCTCATCCAACCCATCCAGCATCACCAAGCACTTACCGTCCTGAAGCTGTTGCCGCAGCCAAGCTTCCGTCACTGCCAACTCCCCACATTGGGGTAACACCTCCCGCACCCATTGGACAATCAGCGTCTCCAACTTCGGCTGCATCTCACTCTGCACCCATGCCTGAATCCTCCGAAAGCGCAGCAACACGGGTAACAACCGCGCCGCCCCCGCATCCTTATAAGTCGGGCGACTGTAGTTGAGCGCCAAATAACGAGTCAGGGTCGTTTTGCCATAGCCCGGTTTCGCCACCACCGCCAAGCGTCGGTCAGGCAACACCACCGGAAGTGACACCTCTGCCTTGGGGAGAAAATCCCAAATCGACAGACTAGAAGCTTTCTCGCCGTAAACATTGCCGTGATCCGTATCGAGATGCAACGGGATAAACACATCCTCCAACGCCAGTGACGGTAAATATCGCTGGAAGCCCTCCCCTTCCAAGCTATAACAATGGGTTTCTAGCGCCTTCAGATACTTTTGTTCCGACCCCGATAAACTCGTCCACCACGCTTGCACCGCCTCCTCTGCCCCCGCCGCCGTGGTTTCACTCACATAGCCCGCCCCCCGCTTGAGCCGCTTCGAGAACGGTTCCGTCACCGCCAACACGATCGGCGCACCCACCCCCCCGATCGCGGCACCTAACGCCAACTTGGGCAGATCACTACTGCTTAACAACGTCACAAACGTCCCAAAGCTACCCCCCACGATCGCCTGAATGGCAATCTCAGCCAGCTTCAAATTCCAGGACGCATTTTTATCCTCGGCTTCCGGTTTCGGGGATTCTGGCATAGGGCGATCTCGTCACAGATGTCTTCTTTTTAACCCAAAACCCCAGATGTCACCAGGCATGGATCACAGCCTACGGGTTGAAATGGGCAATGAGTTCCTCCCGCGATCGCTGCAAAATTAACTGCGTTGCCTCACGGTTAGACAATTGCAATAGGTGCGGGATGAGGTCCAGGAGCGCGCGATCTACCTCCCCAAACCGCGACTCCAACAACGCCATCAACATTTCCTGGTGTCCCCTAACCAAGCCAACCTGTTCACCTTCCTGGCGACCTGCCTGCCGCCCGATCTGTTCACCTTCCTGGCGA
>JBBILC010000127.1:0-14577 GCA_037445115.1 Coleofasciculaceae cyanobacterium bin_20 | reverse complement strand
AAGCCATGCTCGGACTCACCGGAACGACCCTGGAAGAAACCCGCGTTTACCGCGACGCCAAAGAAGAAGGTCGCCAGGAAGGTCGCCAGGAAGGTCGCCAAGAAGGTCAGGAACAGGTGTTAGCCGTGACGGTGCCGTTGCTGCTTCAGGCGGGGCTGACGATCGAGCAAATTGCTCAGCGAACCGGCATCGATATAGAGATGCTCCGGCGAGTAGCGGGGGGGTAGGGGCAATTTACCTGTACTGTAGTCAAGCGATTTGATCTGTTAAAGCCTTAACGCTTATCCAAGCGTGGTGCGCGAATAGTTTCTTTGAACTATGGAAATTCTCAATCCTACGATCGCGACTTCACAAATTTTTCCAAACGCTCCATGCCCTTGAGGATCGTCGCATCATCCGTGGCGTAGGACAGGCGAATATGGCCATCGGCCCCAAATGCCGCACCGGGCACCGTCGCCACATAGTAATCCGTCAGCAACGCATCGCAAAATTCCAACGATGACATCCCTGTTTTCTCCACATTCGGGAACAGATAAAACGCCCCCCCCGGTGTCGGACAACTCAGCCCTGGAATCGCATTCAACGCATCCAACATCAACTTGCGCCGCTTCGCAAACGCCTGCCGCATCTCTTCTACGCAATCCTGGGAAGATTCAAGGGCCGCGATCGCGCCAAACTGGGCAAACGTACACACGTGGGACGTACTGTGGCTCTGCACCGTCATCGTCGCCTTCACAATTTCCAGCGGCGCAGCCAAATAGCCAACCCGCCAACCTGTCATGGAATACGCCTTCGCAAAGCCATTACTGGTAATCGTGCGGGCAAAAATTTCCGGCCCCAGCGACCCGATACTTAAGTGTTCCGCCCCGTCATAGAGAATCTTTTCGTAAATCTCATCCGAAACCACCAAAATATCGCGATCGACAATCACCTCCGCCAGCGCTTTAACCTCTGCGGGCGTATAAACCACCCCCGTCGGATTCGAGGGCGAATTCAACACAAATAACTTCGTTTGGGGCGTAATCGCCGCCGCCAACTGGTCCGCCGTAATCTTGTAATCCGTCGCCGCCGTCGTCGTCACAATCACCGGCGTTCCCCCCGCTAGCTTCACCATTTCTGGATAGCTGAGCCAATAGGGAGCCGGGATAATCACCTCATCCCCCGGTGAAACCAGCGCCATCATCAGGTTATAGAGCGACTGCTTCCCGCCACAGGTCACCGCCACCTGCTCAGCCGTGTAGGGCAACTGGTTATCCTGTTGCAGCTTCCGGGCGATCGCCGCCCGCAATTCCGGTTCTCCCGGAGCCGGACCATAGCGCGTCTTCCCCTGATCCAGAGCATCCTTCGCAGCCGCAACCACATGGGCCGGCGTGGGAAAATCCGGCTCCCCCGCACTAAAACTACACACATCCAACCCCTCCGCCTTCATCGCCTTCGCCTTGGCGGAAACTGCGAGGGTGACCGAGGGCGTGACTTCGCCAATCCGTGCTGCCAGCTTCATAGTTAACCCATTGTCGATCGACTGCGGTTTTCTAGTGTCGCAGAGGATTTCCCGGTGTACTGTTAAGATTTAACTTTTTTCTTCAGAGTGGCCGTCAGAATTACCCTGGGGATTGCCCTGCAAACTAAATGATTTAAAGCCAACAGTGTTCAATCTAGTACAGTCAACATAAACTAGTACAGTCAACATAAAGTTCCGCAACGTCGGCAGTAACGGGTTGAGGCGTTGCAGGCTAAAGCCTGAACTACAAACGTTGCATAATTAATTATGCGCTGCACTAGGTTTCCCGGCTCCGCAGTCCTCACCCCCGCGACGAAGACACCAGGATCGTTGCCTGGGATAACCCCGCGTCGAACCAACCGGGCTGTAGCTCCATCTCCGTAACGTTGGCGGCTACCACCACCATCCCCGTCAAGAGCAAAGCAGCCAACAGACGTTCCCAGGTATTGAGCGTAACTAGGGTCCCTTTGGCGGTCGTGTTGCGTGAGATTGCATTCATTGTCGTCCTTCCCCCTAAACCCCACCGGTAGACTGGCAACCGTTCCGGCTATTACCATTCTCTACCCAGCATTCCCGGTTCAGTGTGAGAAGTGATCTCGGCCTTAGTGATTCTTAAAGCGGAGCGATGTGATCCCCATCACGTCACCTATCCGCAGGGGCTTACTCCCCCAAGAAGGGGTCAATCTGTGTCACGTAGGGCAACCGGGCTAGGTCAAGCAACACGCGACGCCAACGGGGTTGGTGGGTTGCCCCGATCGCTAATACCTGATCCCCCCGACACCCGATGCGGCCAGGGGACTGGCGATGGACTTGCAAGCTGGGATCGATCGCCTGGATCTGCTGGATTACACCCTGGGTCGCCGGGGCACAAAACTCGTAGCTGAGCGATCGCAACCCATCGGGGGGACCCACCAGCCCATTGGGGGCAATCTCGGCCAGATCAAATCTGATTTTTGCCAAAGCTGCTGCTGTACTCAGCCTGGGGGGCCGTCCTGCACAGGCCAAAACCAAGGGCGTGAGAAGTCCCACCACGATCCATCGCCTACAGACTGGCAGCATCCCCTGTTCCTGCAAAACCGAAAGTTAAAAATATTGTAAGGTCAGGGGAGATGCACAACTGCCCCCTGCCGCCCAACTCCCAATTAACCCGCTATGCCAACCTGGCTCATCCCCCTGCGTCGGTCCCTACGGTACGTCCTCCGTCCGCGCCGGATTGCCATTCTGGAAGCCTGTCTCATTGGTTTGGTGTCGGGTTTAGCTGCTGTCCTCTTGAGCCAGAGTATTGGTTGGTTGGGCCTATGGCGGGTCCGCACGTCCTATACCTTTTCTGCCTACTTGATTCTGCCCCTCTTTGGTCTGTGTGGCGGGTGGCTGGCGGGGATCATGGTGGCCTGGTTGGCTCCGGAGACCGAGGGGAGTGGCATCCCCCAGGTGAAAATGGCCCTAGCGGGTTTACCCATGCCCCTGAATTGGCGCGTCGCCCTTGTTAAGTTGCTCAGTACGATGGTGGTGGTAGGTTCCGGATTTTCCCTCGGACGCCAAGGACCGATCGTCCAAATTGGAGCGGCACTGGCGGCCCAGATGAGCCATTGGTTTCCAACCTCTCCAGAGTATCGTCGCCAGTTGATTGCTGCCGGAGCGGCTGCCGGGTTGGCGGCGGGCTTTAATGCCCCGATCGCTGGTGTCCTATTCGTCATCGAAGAGCTACTCCAGGACTTCTCGGGGTTAACCTTAGGGACGGCGATTCTGGCCTCATTTATTGGCTCCGTGGTTTCCCGCGTGTGGGGGGGCGGGGGCTTTGTCTTGACCCAACGGGCACCGATTTTAGGCCGCGATCGATATTCGCTTTTCCGTGCAGGATTTACCGTTTTTCCTGATCCTGGGCATCCTGGCGGGGGTGTTGGGGGCGCTGTTTAACCAGGGTGTCCTGACCAGTCGCCGTTTTTATCAGCGCACTCTCCCCCTAGGGTTGCCCCTGCGGATGGCCGCAACGGGGTTAGTGACGGGCCTGTTAATGGCTCCACTGCCGGAAGCGTTTCACAACCACGCGGGGCTGCAAGATTTTCTGCTCACCGGGAATGCCACTTGGCTCGTGATTGCCCTTGCCTTTGTGATGAAATTTCTCCTGACGATTGTGGCGGCGGGGACCGGGGCACCGGGGGGACTCTTCGCACCGAGTTTGGTCCTCGGTGCAGCCCTGGGATCACTGGTAGGGGTGACTTCCCAGGCATTAGTGGGCCAGTTGGTCCTTTGGGACTGGGTAGCGGCGGATGGGGTCGAACACTTGGCGGCCCCCCGCACCTACGCCCTCGCTGGCATGGGGGCGTTTTTTTGTGCCATTACCCGTGGCCCGATTACGGCGATCGTGATCGTGTTTGAAATGACCATGAGTTTTGATCTGGTCCTGCCCTTGATGATCGGTTCCGTCGTGGCCTATTTGGTTTCAGAACCCCTCGCCCGTGGTTCGATCTACGATCGTCTCTTGGCCTTCAACGGCATTGACCTGAGCAAAGAAAGCCAGAACCTGGATACCTTTGTCAGTCAACTGACCGCTGCCGATGTCATGCAGCAACGGGTGGAAACCCTGAGCAGCCAACTGACGCTAGATGAGGTGAAGCAAGCCTTTTCGCGATCGCACCATCGGGGCTTCCCCGTGGTCGATAACGGCAAATTGGTGGGCATTGTCACCCAAAGTGACCTGATGCAAATCCGCCTAGGTCAGGCTGCTACTGACAGCAACCTGCTGCGGTTACACGCGTTCATGACCCCTGACCCGATTAGTGTCAGCCCCCAGGATTCCCTCAGCCATGTCTTACACCTGTTGAATACGCACCAGATGAGCCGGTTGCCGGTCACCGAGGGGCGCAAACTGGTGGGGATCATCACCCGTGCGGATATTATCCGTGCCGAGTCGGATCAACTGAGTGGTAAAGCCGATCAACTGGGACCCCGCCCTGACCCTTCCTATGTGGTTTACCAAACCCGTGCCCCGGCCACAGGGCGCGGTCGGATTCTGGTGCCAATGGCCAATCCCCATACGGCTCCCCTGTTGTTGCAATTGGCCTGTGCCCTTGCCCGCGATCGCCACTATGAATTGGAATGCCTCCAGGTGATTAAGGTGTCCCGCGCTCAGGCGACCCACGAGACTACGGTGAATATCAGTGCGGCCCGTCGCCTGCTCCAGAAGGCCGTGCGTTTAGGACGATCGTGGCAAATCCCCGTCCATACCCAGGTGCGGGTGGCCCATGATGCGGCCCAGGCGATTCTGGAAACCGTCCACGATCGCCATATTGATTTGATTTTGACGGGTTGGAAGGGGGAAAGTACCACCTCCGGTCGAGTGTTTGGCAGTACGGTGGATACCCTCATTCGCCAAACCGCCTGCGAGGTGATCGTTGTGAAATGGGGCCAGGACCTGATTGCTCGAATGGTGGAAGCCGAGGCCAATGGCAATACCCTCCAGGAAGCTTCCCTGTCCCTGGCCTTCGATCGCTGGCTGGTTCCCCTAGCGGGCGGTCCCAATGCCCAACGGGCCATCCAATTCCTGCCCGCCCTGACGATTTTTAGTGAAGCCCCGGAAATCCGCCTCTGTCAGGTTTTTGAGCCGACGAACTTACCCCTGGATACCCGTGTACTCGATCGCGATGCCGATTACCTGGAGCGCCACCTCCACGGTAGCATCCACACCCTCCCCATTCAGGCCACTGCCATTGCCGACACCCTGCTTGACCTCACCCAGCAATACCATTGTGATGTCATTCTGCTGGGGGCCAGCCGGGAGGGGCTGTTGCAACAGGCATTGAAGGGCAATATCCCCGCCGCGATCGCCCGCCGGAGTGCCTCGACCGTCATCCTAGTCCGCAGTACCGTAACCGATGTGCCTCCTGTAGGGGGCTAAGTCGGTTGATCTAAATCAAGGCGAGGGGAATCACCGATAGGGCACATGGGGAAATACCCATCCTGCGCTCCCAAGCAACGTTATCCCGTCGGCTTGGGCAGTTCAATTGCCCCCATCCCAGATTAATCGAAGTGCCATTAAGCAAGGGGTAGACTCAGGGGATTCTCCTGTGGAGACACGATGCGAACGAAAAATCATTGTGGGGTAGGCAGCCTGCCTGCCCCTGAGACAGCCGAGACGGTCATCCCACGCTCAATGTGTGATCTCCTAAGACGGTCATACTCAAATTACTTGGCCTGTTCCCCCGCCCCTGCGTTATAACGAATAAACCTCTGGCCACACCTGAGTCTGGGACTGATCTCGCCACTGGCATTCCTCAAAATGGCTGGCCAACGCTGCCGCACTAGGCCGAACATCTGTGTCCTGCGGAAAACGTACCTTGCAACCATCTAACTTGGCGTAGATTGTCTGTCCCAACCAGGGAGCCACATGCACCTGGGACGTAGATGGATCGATCGTCAACAAATGCAAATCAAATAACACATGGAGATCAGCGCGTAGCAATAGGCAATTGCTCGGATGATTCGTCTTCTCCCCCGCATAGGGCAGAATATAGGCCACCTCCAACACTTGCACTGCCGTACAGCCCGACACCACACAGCGCTGTTGATAAGCCTCCAAAAGCTTCTGGCGTAATTGGGTATGGCCCTTGCGCAAGAGCAACGATCGCAGAATCCGGCCCTTACCCTCTTCCTGACTATCAGGTTGGAACAAATGGGCGGGTTCAGCCTGAAAAAACGTCGTCCACTCCGATTCCGTTGCCAACTCCTCCGTAGCCTTCGGCGCGATCGCCCGTTCAGCTACCGGCACCACGATCGCTGCTTCAGCCGCCGGGACCTGCGTAGCCACTACCCCATCTGTAACGGGTGGTAAAGCTGACAACACCTGATCATAGGACAAGGGTAAGTAAATCGACGGCTTACGCACCCGTGCCAGGAGTTGGGTGCGATCGGCCTCACTGGGTAAAACCGCATCGGTCAAATCCGCCGCCTCCAACTCAGCCCCTGCAAGGTCCGCCGCCTGCAAGATCGCCCCCCGGAGATCCGCCCCCTTCAGGTTGGTACCCTTCAGGCTGGCCCCCGTCAGGTCCGCCGTCCGCAAATCTGCCCCACACAGGGACGCTTCATCCAACGTGGCATAGCTCAGGTTTGCCGCATTCAACCCCGCCCCGCAAAGCATTCCTCGCGAACAATCCGCCCGATATAATTGGACACCCTGTAAATTCGCACCAATTAAATTAGCCGCTTGCAAGTTTGCCTGCGTCAGATTCGTTTGCCACAACTCCGCCCCGATCAGTTGCGCCTGGGCCAAGTTGGCCCGCTCCAACTGCGCCCCACTGAGATCAATAAACTCAAGGCACGCACCAGCGAGGTCAGCCCGTAGGATGGCCACCTGCTGAAAATCACGCTGACCCCGACGATAGCGCCGGAGTAATTCTTTCACCTTCATGGATGCGTCCCCCTAACAGCGAACCTGTAACGCCCTCTACGCTGATCAAAGCCGTGCCATTCTCTGCGCTTCCCACCGCTGCGATCGCACGGAATCAATGGGAAGGCTGCATTTATCTTTATTCAGTCAAAATGCCTGTCGTCCGGATGACCATTGCTCAAGACTGCTCCGTTGCCAAGGTCTGGCCTAACTTAGTCGCGATCGCGCTAATCCAAGCCTCCTCCTGCTTTGTATAGCTACGGGGTGCATTTGCCCCCAGGATCAATACCCCCGCCGCGCCAATGGGCTGACAGATTATTCCCTGGGTATTGGGTGGCAAGATATTAAACTCCACCCGCCCCGGATACAACTTCGCATCCACCAAATACACTGGACGCTGGGTTTTTAAGACCCGCTCCACGATCGCCCCCGGCACCCAACTTGCCTCTAGTCCTAAAATGCCCCGCCGCAGGATCAGCCGCTCGTTG
Source organism: Coleofasciculaceae cyanobacterium bin_20 (assembly GCA_037445115.1). GTDB lineage: Bacteria > Cyanobacteriota > Cyanobacteriia > B231 > B231 > Trichothermofontia. The sequence continues at coordinate 7,202 of JBBILC010000127.1, read as the reverse complement.
TACCACACCACCAGCGATCGCGTCGGCGTTTGGGTCAGCAACAACTCCGAAGCCCACGCCAACTCCTGTTGGGCCGTATCCGATAACCCTGGGGCCAACTCAAACCCGGCCTCGCCCTCCAAGACCACTGCCTCCGGTGGCTTCGGTTGAAACTGCTGCCACAGTAACCCTGTCAAGATCAGCAACGCACTCAGCAGCACCCCTACCACATCCGATCGGGATTGGGCTGGGGTCAACTCCGTCGTCAACAGCCGATTCACCATCAGCAGACTCCCCCCAACGATCCCCACCGCGATTGGGAGGTATCTCAAATCCGTGACAGGTTTGCGGGGCGTCATAGGGATATCTTCGTGATCAAGTTCCGAATTAGATCATTCCCTATTATCTGGCCCGCAGTGGTCACGCTAGCCACTGGGCCATTCAGCCACTTGCCCATAGTGATGCTCCCGGAGTGTGACACAATGAGAAACGCGACACTATTTAGACGCTGTTTATTGTTGTTTAGAGTTTAGTCCTTACTGCTGTGAGTCTTACCGTCCAAGCGCCCCCCACCCGCCGTGCTGTTTTCCCCTTTACCGCCATTGTCGGCCAGGAAGAAATGAAACTGGCCCTGTTGCTGAATGTAATTGATCCCAAAATTGGCGGCGTGATGATTATGGGTGATCGCGGTACGGGTAAGTCTACGACGATCCGCGCCCTGGCGGATCTGTTGCCGGAAATTGAAGTGGTCGCCGATGATCCCTTTAATAGCCATCCCACCGACCCGGACTTGATGAGCGATGAGGTCCGGGAACGCTTGAGCCAAGGGGAACAATTGCCGATCGCCCATAAACCGATTCTGATGGTGGACCTGCCCCTGGGCGCGACGGAAGACCGGGTATGCGGCACGATCGACATTGAAAAAGCCCTCTCGGAAGGGGTGAAAGCCTTTGAACCGGGCCTCTTGGCCAAGGCGAATCGTGGCATCCTCTACGTGGATGAGGTCAACCTGCTGGATGATCACCTAGTCGATGTCCTGCTGGATTCCGCCGCATCGGGGTGGAACACGGTGGAACGGGAAGGGATTTCTGTGCGGCACCCGGCCCGGTTTGTCCTCGTCGGTTCCGGTAACCCGGAAGAAGGCGAACTGCGTCCCCAATTGCTCGATCGCTTTGGAATGCACGCCGAAATCCACACCGTCAAAGATCCGGCCAAACGGGTGGAAATCGTCGAACAACGCTCCGAGTTCGATCGCGATCCCATCAGCTTTTTGGCCCAATACCAATCACAACAGCAGGCCATGCAACAACAATTGCTCCAGGCCCAAGCCCTGTTACCCTCCGTGACGATCGAGCACCAGATGCGGGTGCAGATCTCCCAAGTTTGCTCCGAGTTAGATGTGGATGGCCTGCGGGGCGATATTGTCACCAACCGGGCCGCCAAAGCGTTAGCCGCCCTAGAAGGACGGGCCACAGTGACCGTAGACGATATTCGCCGGGTGATTACCCTGGCCCTGCGCCACCGGTTACGCAAAGATCCCCTAGAGTCGATCGACTCTGGCTATAAGGTGCAAAAGGTGTTCTGCCGCGTCTTTGGTCTTGAAGAAGCGGTGGCTGAGAATGGGGCCGTCGCGGCTAGGGTCTAAAGCGACTTACAGGAGATCAAAAAACAAGTGTGGGGTAGACATCCTGCCTGCCCCTGCGATAGCCGAGTCTTCGAGATACTCAGACGGCTACCCCACGTTCAATTGGTGATCTACTGACTTAGGATCATGGGTACCGGTCAGGGCAGGTAACCTGGTATTGCACGTTTATTGCATAGAGGATTGAGAACAATGGCGATCGCAGTGGGAGACAAGGCTCCGGATATTACCTTACCCGATGCGTCGGGGAACCCCGTGAGTCTGAAGGACTTTCAAGGCAAAAAGGCGGTGGTGCTGTACTTTTATCCCAAGGATGATACGCCGGGGTGTACGAAGGAAGCTTGTAGCTTCCGGGATAGCTATACGGTGTTCCAGGAAGCGGGGGCGGAGGTGATTGGCGTCAGTAGTGATGACGCGGCTTCCCACCGCAAATTCGCCGATCGCTATCAACTGCCCTTTACCCTGCTCAGCGATACCAATAACCAGGCCCGTAAGGCGTTTGGGGTGCCTGCCACATTGGGATTACTGCCCGGTCGCGTGACCTATGTGATTGACAAAACCGGCACTGTGCGCCACATTTTCAACTCGCAACTCAATTTCCAGGGCCATATTGACGAGTCGCTGAAAATTGTCCAAGGTTTGAGTGGCTAGCCTTTGGGGGGGGCTTTGTGCGCTCCGTGCCTTTGCGGTTAATTCACCACAGAGACACAGAGGACACGGAGGCTTAGTTGCCAGTGCCCCGAACGAGTAGAACTGGGCAGTTGGCGTGGACGCGCACGTAGTCGGAGAGTGAGTCCCCTAAGAGGCGATCGAGATCGGGCAGGCTCTTGGCGATCGACGGACGGCGATCGGGTGACCCCAACACCACCAGATCCGCATTTAGCTCCTCTGCGGTTTGGCAAATCACCTCCCCAGCCCGTCCCGATGCGAGTAAAGTGCGGGCCTCAAGACCTGCTTTCCGGGCCTCGGCCACAGCGGCAGTCAACACGGGATCGGCCTCCGCACTCGTCACGGTACTAGGGGGATTGACATGGAGCAGCGACAATTGTGCTCCCTTAATATCCCGTAACCAGGAAAGGGCATACCGTAGGGACTGGGTGGCTGCGGCTGACCCGTCTACAGCCACTAGGGCACGGTTGACACGCTTGACGTAGATATCATCCTTAACCAGCAACATGGGACGGGAGGTCAGTTGGAAGACGTACTGACTCACCGAATTTTGCAAAATCGACTGCAACCGCCCTAGGGCACGGGACCCCATAATGATCAGATCCGAGTCTTCCTCATCCGCAACCTCCAGGACAACCATCTTCGGGTCACCTTGTTTGAGGCGGGGGTTGATCTTGCTAGGGTCTACCTTGAGGGTTTCCACGGCCTTGGCCAAGATCTTGCCCCCCTCTTCAAGACGTTCGGCCATGCCCCGCGCCCCAAACTGGGGGGGAACAACGTGGAGGACGGTCACCGATGCTTGCTGAAAGTTGGGAATGTCCATCAGCATATTAAGCATCTCTTCGCACAGCCCTCGACCGGCAACTGTGATTAAAATCTTGTTAACCATGCGATTGTTCTCGCCTTTGCGTCGTAAGTTTCTCTACCTATCTTCAGGATACGCTTGCAGCCTGAACCCAGGATTTGAAGAGATGTAGTGTTTTGGAACGAATTGTAAAGTGTCTGATTATCGTCTCCCTTCCCCCCAGCCTCCTGAACCCACTGCCGATCGCGCTATTCAACCCCACGCCTTCGCCACGGTGGATGAAAGTTGGTTTGAATATCCCGTGCGGGCCAATCCCCACCACACCGACTACGGCGGCATTGTGTGGCATGGTTCCTACCTGACCTGGATGGAGGAGGCCCGTGTGGAGTGTTTACGCTCGATCGGAGTGGAGTTTAGTGATTTGGTGGCGATGGGCTGTGATCTGCCCGTGGTGGAGGTGGGTATGCGCTACCACCGATCGCTGCTGATGGGGGACTTGGCGATCGTCCAAACCCGAATTAATGACATCGAGGGCGTGCGGATTCACTGGGACTATCGCATCCAGTCACCTCCCCCAGTGGACCCAGAAGTCTTACCCATCACCTACGTGACCGCACGGGTAACGCTAGTGGCCGTCGATCGCGATCGCGGCAAAATCCTGCGTCGCCTACCGCCCGATGTTCAAGACGCCCTCGCCAAAATCGCCAGTCGGCACCGTGCTCCCTAACCCCTCTTGTCTCTTCCCTGCCCTTCCCCCAAGAAACGCATCAACTTTCGCTAAGCTGGGGAAGTGGCTCCCGTTGGCGTTTCCCTCTGGCGTTTATCTATGTCCCAACAACCGATCCGCATTTGTATCCTCGGTGGCGGCTTTGCTGGTCTCTATACGGCCCTACGCCTATGCCAGTTTCCCTGGACTGATACGAATAAACCGGAGATTACCCTGGTTGATCAGCACGATCGCTTTGTCTTTCTGCCCCTGCTCTATGAACTGATGACGGAGGAGCTAGAAACCTGGGAGATTGCCCCCCCCTTTAGCGAACTGTTGGCTGGGACGGGGGTTCGCTTCCATCAGGATACGGTGATCGATGTTGACCTCGATGCCCAGCGGGTTAACCTGCAAGCGGGTACGACCCTCAGCTACGATCGCCTGGTCTTGGCCTTGGGGGGGGAAACCCCCTTGACCGGGGTGCCTGGGGCTAGCGAGTCTGCGCTACCGTTTCGCACCCTGGCCGATGCCTATCGCCTGGAGGAACGATTACGGGTATTGGAGGCGGGGGAGGCGGACAGTATTCGGGTGGCGATCGTGGGTGCGGGCTACAGTGGGGTGGAGTTGGCCTGTAAGTTGGCCGATCGGCTGGGGGAGCGGGGACGGTTGCGCTTGATTGAAAAGGGAGAACATGTGCTGCGATCGTCGCCGGAATTTAACCGGGAAGCCGCCCTGCGTGCCCTCAGCGATCGCCAGATTTGGCTGGATCTGGAAACCAGCGTGACGGCGATCGGACCAAGTGACATTTCCCTCACCTACAAGGACACCACCGATACCCTACCCGTTGATCTGGTGCTGTGGACCGTGGGTACCCGCGTTCCTGCCGTGGTGCAACACCTCCCACTCAAAACCGCTGCGAACGGCCAAATCGTCACCCAACCCACCCTCCAGGTCGTCGATCATCCTGAAATCCTGGCCCTAGGGGATCTGGCCGCCTGTCACGATGCCGATGGCCAAGCTGTCCCCACCACCGCCCAGGTGGCGATCCAACAGGCTGACTATGCCGCCTGGAACCTGTGGGCTGACCTGAACCAACGTCCCCAACTCCCTTTCCGTTATTTTCCCTTGGGGGAAATGCTCACCCTGGGTATCGACAATGCTACCCTCACGGGCCTGGGACTCAAGCTTGACGGTCCACCCGCCCTGCTCCTCCGCCGACTGGCCTATCTCTACCGCTTGCCCAGTCGGGAACATCAACTCCGCGTGGGCTTTAACTGGATCACCCGCTCGATCGCTGATTGGCTCCTGTCCTTGTGAACACAGCCCTGCCACTAACGCTCCCCTAAGCGGGGGTTTGCAAAGTCCAGAAACAAGTCGTTTTGGCGACTAAAGTTGCCACTACAAACGCAAAGCAACCCTTAGGACAGCCAAGCGTCGAGGTTTGTAGTCGTGGTTTTAACCACGATCCCCCTTTTAAAACATCCTCTAAGGCTGGATGCGGTACTAGATCTGTTCCCTGGACAATTGCTGGGACGCAGGCCACCTCAAGCTTGCCCCTGGTGAATGGGAATTTTAATGATAAATTCTGCCCCCTGTCCAGGTTCCGAAAGACAGTCCAAGCTCCCGCCGTGGTATTCGGTAATAATCTGATAGCTAATCGACATCCCCATGCCGGTGCCCTTGCCGACGGGCTTAGTCGTGAAAAAGGGATCAAACAGGCGTTGTCGTACTTCCGGGGTCATTCCTGGCCCATTGTCGGCGATATGAATTGCGATGTGGGTATTATCAAGCACCGCTGTCTGAATGGTGATGGCTTTCACCGGGTCTGCTGTGGGCAATGCCTCTTGACTATCCAGGGCATCGATCGCATTGGTCAGGATATTCATAAACACCTGGTTAAGCTGGCCGGCATAACATTCCACCAGCGGCAGCAGACCATAGTGTTTGATTACTTGGATGGCGGGATGATCGGGCTTGGCTTTCAAGCGGTTCTGTAAAATCATCAACGTACTATCCAACCCTTCATGGATATCCACCTCCTTAAGTGCTGCTTCATCTAACCGCGAAAAATTGCGCAACGAAGCCACAATATCCCGAATGCGATCAGCCCCAAGTTTCATGGAATTGAGCAGTTTGGGTAAGTCCTGGCGTAAAAATGGCAGGTCAATGGCTTCCTCTTGGGCCTGGATTTCTGGGGGCGGGGCTGCAAATTGGGCACGATACTGTTCTAGCAAGGCTAATAAATCTTGGATATATTCATCCGCGTGGGCAAGGTTGCCATGAATAAAATTCACCGGATTATTAATCTCGTGGGCAACCCCAGCCACTAACTGCCCTAGACTCGACATTTTCTCAGCCTGGATCAGTTGGGCCTGGGTTTGTTGGATATGGGTCAGGGCTTGCTGAAGTTCCTGGGTCCGCGCTTCAACCTGCTCCTCTAGGGTTTGTTGGTTAACCTCTAGGGCCTCGGTATAGAAAGCCACTTTTTGAATTAAGCCGTTAAAGGCCACCGCCAAAACCCCCACTTCATCCTGCGTCAGCACCGGGGCCTGCAAATAAAAATTGGCATCACGACTGACTTGCTCGGCGACTTGGGTCACTGCCTCGATCGGTTGGGCGATCGCCCGGCTGGTATACACCGCCAGCGTTGCGGCGATGAGGACCGCGATCACCATGCTCGCCAGGATAATCCGTACCCGGAGGCTTTCCGCGCTTTCTAATTGGATATTAGCGACAACCTGTTGATTCTGCGCTGCATTCAGTACCCGCCCTAGCTGCTCCGCTAACCGCTCTAGTTCCACTTCGATCCCAATCATGGGTTGCTGACGCATAGCTACCAACAGGGCTTGTTGGGCGGATGGTACTGTTTCAGGCGTGAGCCTGGGGGGATCAACTTGTTCCCAAAAGCCTTGCACCCATTGCCGATAGGCTTGCACATTCATCTCGTAGCGTTGACTGATGGCCTGAAGTTCCTGTGCGGTTGTGGCTAGATCGTTGGGATGCTCCGCCACAAAGGTATTTAAGGCAACGATCGCCGCTTGCAAATCATAAACATGACTCAGAAAGGCAGTGCGCTCGAAGTCAAACCAGATGGTATCCCCAAAGGTCATCATCAAGCGCTGGGGATGGGATCGGATTTCGACAATTTCCTTATCTAACTTACCCAGGATAATTTGTTGCTGGCGGGCAATCACCAATTGGCGCTGGGCCTGCCGATGGTAATAGTCGCCCACAACTAAACCCAGGCTGGTACCCAGAATGGCAACTCCGATCGCGCCCCCATATCCATAGGCAATTTTACGCGCAATACCGGGTTTGGAGAGTCTCACCCAGAGGTTTTGTATGGCCGCAGAAGTGTTGAATGATAGGAAATGTGTTAAAAAATAGCCTCTAATCGTGTA
>JBBILC010000126.1:11910-14587 GCA_037445115.1 Coleofasciculaceae cyanobacterium bin_20 | reverse complement strand
CATTCTGTCCCTTTTTTCCATCGCTTAACCTAACTTTCAACACTTCTGCCTCTAAATATCAAAGACTCTGATAAAAACCGACTATGGAAACCACCCTAGACAAAACCCAACTCAAAGCACTCATTACCGAAGTCCTGATCGACCTGCTGCAAAATAACCGTGAACTCTTCCGTGAAATTCTCCTAGAAGCAGTCGAAGAAGTCGGTTTAGCGAATGCCATCAAAGAAGCAGAAAATGATGAAGCGGTTGATGAATCGCAAATCTTGGCAATTTTAGCCGAAACGCGACAACTCCGTAACTCAATCCCAGTCAAAGGCCAACCTCTAAGCCACTCAATTGTCGAAAGTCGCTCAAAGGAACGCTATTGATTTACCTTGACACCAGCGCACTAGCCCCTTTCTATTACGAATCCCTAGGCTTACGCCCCGATCAAATCCTCGTCCTCCACTTTGAACCCACCTCCCCCACTCCCAAACCCGCTTCTAACTTAATCCCCCTTTGCTAAGCTGAAAGTTAATCCCTTCGCCGTCCCATGCACTATGGCCACCACCGCAGATGACGTTTGGCGACTCCTGGGTGAACTGATCGAAGCCCAGAAAGAAACCGAGCGACGCCTTCAGGAAACCGAGCGACTGCTCAAAGAGCAGGCCCAGGAAACCGATCGCCGTTTTCAGGAGAACGATCGCCAACTCCAAGAAACCAAAACCCTCATCCAAGCGATCTCCGAGGAAAACCGACAGGTCAACCGCCAACTCAGCAAACAATTGGGAGAATTAGGCGGTACTTGGGGCCGTTTTGTTGAGGATTTAGTCGCACCGGCCTGTGAAAGATTATTTGTAGAACGGGGCATTCCCGTAGACCAAGTGAGTCAGCGAGTACGGCGACGACACCAGGGGGAGACACTCGAAATCGACGTGCTAGTCGTCAATCAGGGACACGTATTAGCAGTCGAAGTAAAAAGTAGACTCAGCGTAGATGACATAAACGAATTTGTGGCCGATCTAGAGCGCTTTCGCGACTTTTTCCCCGAATATGCCCAGATGCAGATCTATGGCGCAGTCGCCGGAATTGGCATTGATTCCGGAGCCGATCGCTACGCCTACCGCCAAGGGTTATTTGTCCTAGCCCAGGCCGGAGATGATGTCGTCATTTTGAACAACGATCGCTTTGAACCCAAGCGCTGGTAACAGCCTACTAATTAAATGCAGAACCCAGGATTCTCCGAATTATGACAACCGCTTTGCCCCCCAAACTTCAGCACTTACCCAAAATGCTCTCGATCGAAGGAAGGTGCCATCCGCTGGCAGATGGGCGGGTGCGCCGGATTGCCGAGGAGGCGATTCCCCAGGTTCAGAAAAGTGTTGGGGCCGATCGTACCCTCCAGCAAATTCGCCGGGAATTAGATCAAATGGAACAGGAGAACCAGGATCTTAAGAGCTGTCTTGCCCTGTTGGAGGCCCAGAAAGACGCGGCCTAGAAAAATGCTAAGGGACCTGAAGGGGAGGGGGAGGCGCGTTCGCGCAGCGTCTCCCCAGGAGAAGTGCGCCGCGTTGCCGCAGGCGCAGCGAAATGAGCCGCGAAAAAAAGCAAGGTAGCCAAATAGTTCCCCACCCTGATGGATGATTGCGGATAATGGAAATAGGGAGTTTCAGGTACGCAGGTACCCCCCGCTGAGGGGCATCTACGTCAATCATCGTGAATCACACAAGGAGACCTTCAATATGTGTCTCATGGATATGCACCGCACATCCCGATTCCGCAAACCCCTGAGGACGCTGATTGCGGCAACAGCCCTCTCCATTCCCATGCTCCTCGGCATGGCCAGGGGTAGTTTGGCAGAAGATTTAGTCTTCACCCTAGCGAACCAGACCCATTATGATTTACGGGAATTTTATGCCTCCCCCCCAGATGTCAGTAGTTGGGAAGAGGACATTTTAGGGCCGGATATTCTGGAGGCCGGTGATTCCATACGGATCACGATCTCGGATGGGCGCGACACCTGCATTTATGACCTCATGGGTGTGTTTGAAGATGATGATCAAGTGGTGAAACGTAAGGTCAACCTTTGTCGGTTGGATACGTTTTACTTCACCGAAACGGAATAGGAGCCGCCGAATGAGGGGAGTCAGGGGTTAGGTGCAGGTCTCGGTCGCTAGCGCCCTGCCCCCTTCTCCTGCGAAGCGGCCACGCGATCGACAGGGAGAAATCGGCGTGATATCTAGCCAATGAGGCCACTCAGGATCGCGCCTCCCATGAGAATGCTATACCAGAGTCGTATCGCCGCCCGCACGTTAAGATCAAAACACCGTCTGTGGGGCAAAGACGATGACCCAAGCCAAGGTAAAATTCACCACCTTTGAGGCATACCTTGCCTACAGTAACGAAACCCCAATGGAAGGGCGTTACGAGTTGATTGATGGAGATCTCGTCGAGTTGCCCCCTGAATCCCGATTAAACAGCACCATTGCGGTGCGTATTCTGCTAGTTCTCCTAGCGGCAGGCATTCCCGTTGAACTCATTCATCCCGGCAAATGTGAAGTACAGGTTCCTATCCTGCAACTCAGCGATGCCGCCAACCGTTTCCCTGATTTGGTTGTACTCAGAGATGAACATCTACCCCTCACCCAACGACGACTGACCATCACCCTTGATATGCCCCCCCCTCGACTGCTCGTAG
>JBBILC010000126.1:0-11896 GCA_037445115.1 Coleofasciculaceae cyanobacterium bin_20 | reverse complement strand
AAACCAACCGCGATCGCGACTACCGCCACAAACGCGCCCAATATGCCGCTATCGGGGTTCCTGAATATTGGCTGATTGATCCCGTGGCGCAAACGGTCATGGTACTGACACTGGCAGGAGACGCTTACCGAGAAGTCGGCATCTTTAGTCAACCCGCAGAGATTGTCTCTGTGGAGTTTGCCGAATTAAAGCTACCCGTCGGACAGGTTTTCGAGACAACGAGCTAGGACAAATGACACCCATCAAATCGTCCTCCATCCCACCTATCAACACATCATCGTCCATATCACCATAAAGATATCGATACAGCCCTTCTCTCTCTAATGAAGTACTGTCAAGCCTTGTGAACAAGGGGCTTAAGCCCCTTGTCTGTACCTCACCAAGTATGGAAGTGCTGTATTAGGAGACTAAATCATGCCTAAAGAACGTGCAATTGTAGTCAAAAAGACAACTCTAAAACCTTCAAAGTCGGACATAGCCTATTGGCGCAGCCAACCTTACGAAGCACGGCTAGCTGCCTTAGAATCAATTCGCTCTGAATATCACCAATGGAAATATAATGCTGAACCAAGACTTCAGAGAGTTTATCGAATTGTTAAAAAAGCATGAGGTTCGCTACTCGACTGCAAGACCTTGCTGATTTGGAAAATCTGGGTGAGTTGTAAGCTCATCGATATCTTGAACAAAGGAAGACGATCTATGCAGCAAACGAATCCCCCCTTGCCAGCGAAAGCAACCCTGCCGACCATGTACGACCTCCCCAGCGAAGACCCGGAGGAGCCAGGATTGCCCGATGAATTTCACCTGTTCCAACCAGAATTGCTGCGCCTGACCTTCCAGCCACCGAACTATCCCAGCGATCGCATTTTCACCGGCAGCGACCTCAACCTTTACTACGACGCAAGGCACCCGCAATGGTATAAACGTCCCGATTGGTTTGGCGTCCTAGGGGTTTCGCGCCTCTACGAAGAACACGACCTGCGCCTGAGTTACGTCACCTGGCAGGAAGCCGTCAATCCCTTTGTGGTCGTCGAGTTGCTTTCACCGGGTACGGAAGCCGAGGATTTGGGCCGGACGTTACGCGAGGCCAGCCAACCACCGAATAAATGGACTGTGTATGAGCAAATTCTGCGGATTCCCTACTACATTGTGTTTAACCGCTATACCGACGAGTTGCAAGCCTTTGGCCTCATGATGGGGCGCTATCAGCCCTTGCCCATGACCTCCCCCTCGACGGCTCAACCAGGCGTGTGGTTAGAAGAAGCTGAATTGGGCTTAGGGTTGTGGGCAGGCAGCCATCAAGGGATACAGCGTCTCTGGTTACGTTGGTACGATCGCGATCATCATTGGATTCCCACCCCGACGGAAGCCGCCAATCAACGGGCGGAGCAAGAATCACAACGAGCCGAACGGGCAGCCGAACGGGCAGAACGGTTGGCGGCGCGGTTAAGAGCGCTAGGGATTGACTTGGATGAAGAGGAATAAAATTTTCCCTTCGCTAAGCTAAAAATTATGTTTGTTCAGGTTCATACGCAAGTTCCACTCGGCCAAGCCTGGTTACAGCGCCACCGATCGCACCCCTCCCTCTTGGCCTGCATCCTGGGGTTTACAGCCACAGCGCTGATTCCAGGGATCTCAGCAGCGGGGAAAACCCCAGACGATCGCCGCTATACCGCGATCGCCGATGCGGAATTCCTCTACAACGGCCCCACCCCTACCCCTCGCTATCCCCTACCTCCACTCACCCAGGGGGCTTCCCCCGTCTTGATTGCGCGGGCCGTATTGGAAGCCCTAGCCCTACCACTCGTCATTTTCGATGCTGGCCTCCCGATCGCCCCAACTGTACCCGCGATCGCCCTGGGGGGTCAACCCGCAGCGTGCGTCAGTACTGGCCATGCCCTTGATCGAGCTGTGGTTGACCATCTCTTCCAACAGGGCTTGCAGTGGGGCCAGACCCTAGCCGGGCGCGTACCCAGCGGCTATCTAATCCTGTCCGAATGTGTGGTGGGCGGGACCACAACAGCGCTAGCCGTCCTCACGGCTTTGGGGATTCCCGCCCACGATCGGGTCAACAGCAGTCACCCCGTGTGTAACCACGCCCAAAAGCAGGCGATCGTGGCCCAGGGCTTAAGGCAAGCGGCCTTGCCTGACCGGGCTGATCCATTGGCCGTGGTGGCGGCGGTGGGTGATCCCATGCAAATCGTGGTAGCCGGGATGGCGATCGCGGCCAGCCGTCAGGTGGGCGTCCTCTTGGCCGGGGGAACCCAAATGCTGGCCGTTTATGCCCTTATCCAGCGCCTAGTCCAGTCCTATACCCTCGACTGGCAACCTGCCCAAATCGTCGTCGGCACCACCCGTTGGGTGGCCACTGATCCCACCGGCGGCACGATCGCCCTCGCCGAATCCCTACCCCCCGTGCCGTTATTGGCAACCCCCCTATCGTTTACCAATTCTCAGTTTGCCGCTTTTCGTGCTTATGAACAGGGGTATGTGAAGGAGGGCGTGGGAGCCGGAGGATGTGCGATCGCGGCGAGTCTGGCCCGTGGTTGGGGACAGACGGAATTGCTCACCTGTATTGAGGCATTAGCGGCACGGCAGTTGGGCTAACCAAGGGGGGAATGCGCTGCCTGGCGAGACGACCTTCCCACCAGGCTAGGGTTAGACTGATACGTTGTGTACCCCAGTCAGCTCATCGTGCGATCGGGTGAATCGTGCCATGAAGAAGCCATCCATTTGATCACGGTGGGGCCAGAGTTTAATCCAACCCGCTGGATCGACCAGCATGGCCAGGGGGGAGGGCGGACGAGGCGGGGCCAGTTGCCAAGTAGGATGGTTGGCCAGGAATTGGGCCACAATGTCCTCATTCTCAGCCGGATGGAGCGTACAGGTGGCGTAGACTAGGACCCCGCCCGGTTTGACCCAGGTTGCCGCGTGATTGAGTAATTCCCCTTGCAGTTGGGTTAATTCCTGGACCGATTCCGGGGTCTGTCGCCAACGGGCGTCGGCATGGCGGTGCAGTGTACCCAAGCCAGAGCAGGGGGCATCGACCAAGACGCGATCGGCCTGTTGCGCAAATTGGGGCCAGTCACGACTATCCCCAACCTGGAGTCGCAGCGATCGCAACCCTAGCCGTTGGGCGTTTTCCTTCACCTTACGCAGACGGGAAGAATAGCGATCGCAGGCCCAAACCGTTCCCTGATCCTGCATCAACTCCGCCAGATGGGTTGCTTTCCCCCCTGGGGCGGCACAGGCATCGATCACCGTTTCCCCCGGTTGGGGATCAAGCAAGTGACTGACCAGTTGGGCGCTGCTGTCCTGCACCAGCCACCACCCCTCAGTAAAGCCCGGTAAGTCTGGGATTGCCCCCCCACTGCCGACCACCCGTAGTGCCTGCGGTAAGAGATAGGACTGCTCCCCCCGCTGGATTGTGACAGGCTGGGCCGTCAGACCGCGATCGCCCAAGGCTTGCCGCACTTGGGCCAGTGACGTTCGCAGGGGGTTAATCCGGAGATCTAGCACTGGCGTTTGATTTAACCACTGACACAGGCACTCCGTTTCCGTCTCGCCCAACTGGGCCAGCCAAACCTCAATGATCCAGTCCGGATAACTATGGACTACCCCTAACCGCTCCACCGGATCGGCAGGTAGGGCCATCGGCACCCCCAATTCTCCCCGCCTGGCCTGTCCGGGTTCGCCGCGCTCCCGTAGGCGGGCATACCGTCGCAGCAGGCCGTTCACAAACCCTGCTAATCCCTTAAACCCATTTGTCTTGGCCAGTTCAACCGTTGTATCCACGGCTGCCGAAGCCGGAATATGGCTGAGATAGGTGAGTTGGTAAAGACCCAGGTGCAAAATGAGGCGCAGGTCCGGCGGTTGCTGGCTGGCGTTGCGGGTGGCCAGACGATCGATCAGAAAATCCAGGGTCCGTTGGCGGCGCAGACTGCCATAAACCAGTTCCATCACCAAGCGGTGCTCCCGTTGCATCTCCCAAGCAGACGCGGGGGCTGCCCTGGTGGGCTTATCCAATGGCGGGGCTAGCGAACGCAGTTCACGATCGAGGGCCACATCGGCAAACGCTCCCCGTTGGACGGCTCGCAACACTTGAAATGCCATTTGTCGTGCAGTTGGCATCGCCTACTCCGCCGGGAAGGGCGCGACTTTGCCCTGGGTGAGGGCCACGTCCACAATGGCTCCAACGATCGCAAATAAAATCAAACTTTCAATCACTAACCCCCCCAGTCGGGGCAATAACTCGGCCCAGCGAACCCCCACCTCCAACTGTGCCAACCCCCGGACCAGGCCAAAGGCCAGTACTACGCCTGATTTCAAATGGGGATTGCGATCGCGGCGCACCACATAGCGATAGGTCACCCCAAACAGGAAACCTGATAACCCCACGATCGCAGCGGCGAGGCCGAGGGGAATCAAGCCCCGTGTCAGGGGCAGGATCGCGGTTGGCAGCGGGAGCCACCCAATTCCCCGCTCCAGTAACCCAAAGCTAAGGAGGGCTGCACAGGCCGCCAAGAGACCAATTTTCAGGGATTCCAACCGTTCTTTCGCAAGGATGGGCGACATCGTGAACCATTAGTACAGGGAGAGGATGGGATATTGACGTAATCGCGTGTGGTCAATCCTTAAGTCCTACCATGATCTCGGCCCGATCGCGACCTGTGGCCTGTTACGACAAGTGCAGCCCAGGCGCATGGGTGCTGCGAATCTTTAGGCATTCCCGATGATGCGTACAGTACCAAGCGCAAGCTGAGTGCTCTCGACCGGCTCCGTCCGTTCGCGCAACGTCTCCCTAGGAGAAACGGATTAGTCCTGCAACTGGTAAGCCGCCAGAGCGGCGATCGCCCCCGATCGGTACGGCTTTACCGCTAGTCCCACTCCCCCCTCACCCGATACACTCGAAGAGATAGGCGAAGTTTGTGGGAGAGGCGAACCGTGCCCCAATGGTTTCTACCAACCTTAAGTGATATCGTGGCCGGGGGGGAATGGGCAATGGCGATGTCCCAGCCACCGACCTTCCAGCCACCCCTATCCCCAAGCACAGAACACGCCCAGTCGTCCCTGGACGATCGGATTGCCCCATTGCCACCGGCCATCCAAGTGCGGGAAGCTCGCCGCCGGGCCGAACGGGAATGGCAGGGGGCGATCGCGGCCCTGAGCCAATTACTGCTGTCAGCATCAGCCATCCCTGGTGAACCGCAAGGCATGATTCTCTTCGGTCCCCTGCCCCTGTTGGCTGACCCCAACCTAACCCGCCACTACCAAACCTGGCTACTCACGACGGAAGCCTTCCAGCACTATCAGCAACCCACCCTGCTCCCGGCTTCCGGACGATCGGGACATCGCCCTGCCAGCTCGCACTCCCCCTTAACGGTTGGGGGTCCCCACCTGCTGCCCCTATTGGCGGATGATCCCCAGTTACAGGAACCCTTTTGCCTTGTCTTGACGCCCACCTTCAGCCTGGTGATGGTCCTGCGTCGTACCAGCGATCGCCTCCGGGAGATCGATCCAGACCCCGGCATCGCTAACCCTCATCTCCCGGCCTTCCTCTTTTCCTTTGACCCCGCAGTGGTGACCCAAGCTTGGCAAAGTCTCCACGATCGCCTGTGTCTGACGGTCCCCGATCGCCTGCCCCCCCTCGCTGCCGGGGTTCGCCAGTTTACCCCCATTGCCCCTGACTATCGCACCGTGACGCAATTCACGCGATCGCTGCTGCACCATTTGCCCCAAGCCCCTTCCCAAGCCCCTTCCCTACGATCACAGCCGAGCGCCAAGTCCAATGTGCGCCGTCAACGGGCCAAGTTTCATGCCCCGATCGGGGCACCGCTCACCCCTCGCAGTGAACCCAAAACCACGGATGTCACCCTGCTGCAAGCCTTGGCCCACGAGGTGCGGACTCCCTTAGCCACCATTCGGACCTTGGTGCGATCGCTGATCCGCCGTCGTGACTTGGCTCCGGAAGTGCGGCAACGCTTAGAAACCATCGATCACGAATGTACAGAACAGATCGATCGTTTTGGGTTAATTTTCCAAGCCGTTGAGCTGGAAACCCACCCCGTAGACACGCCCCCCATGTGTCTGGCTCCTACCTCCCTCGAAGCCGTCTTCCAGGAATGTATTCCCCGCTGGCAGAAACAGGCCAATCGCCGGAATCTCAATCTCCAGGTTTACTTGCCAGAGGCCATGCCCACCGTCGTCAGTAATCCGGCCCTATTGGATCAGGCACTCACCAGCCTGGTGGATCGCTTTACCCGCAGCCTCCCCGCTGGTAGCCATATCCAGGTGCAGGTCACCTTGGCGGGTGCCCAACTGAAGGTACAGTTGCAATCCTGCGGCAGTCATGGCCCCTGCCCAGGCCAAACGGGTCCGTCGGCCACCACCGCCCGCTCGATCGGGCAGATCCTGATGTTCCAACCCGACACTGGCAGCCTCAGCCTCAACCTCAGCGTGGCCAAAAACCTCTTCCAGGCATTGGGTGGACGACTCATTGTCCGTCAGCGCCCAGAGCAGGGGGAAGTGTTAACCGTTTTTCTGCCCCTGGATGCCCACAAAGGGGACAGTCACCCCGACCTCCCCTGGACGACTGAACCCGGGAAAACCTGGATTGTCTGAGAACCGTTCTTGGCAGTATTGTCAATTTTTGTTACAATTTAATTAATTCTTATTTCTGTTTCGAGGTTTTCAATGCCCTATACCACTGATGAAGGCGGACGTTTAAATAACTTTGCGATTGAACCCAAGGTTTATCAAGCCACGGAACCCACCGGAGCCGAGAAGCGTAACTACGTGATTCTGGGCGCGATCGCTGCGACCTTTGTGGGCTTCCTGGTCTATGTTGCTTTCGCTGTCTCCCAGGCCAGTTAAGTCTGCCATCTAGGGACAAACCGGGAATGGCGACGCGTGTACCTAGCCAATTAGTCACCCCCTCCTCACAACTCGCTACTCCCGATCGGCACCCCCAATAGCCCCTCGGACGCTACCCCCCCCAAAGAGCATCGCGGTTAAAACAGCGGCGACAAAATATTCCTGATCGGCCCCTTCAATCCGATCCCCTAAGTTCGTAGTGACGACTTCAGTCGTCAAAGCCTTCGTGATTGATGTTTTTCAATCAGCTTAGGGTACTTCGATTAACCTGGAATGGAGGTATGGGTCAAACGCAGTGCAACCCAACAAGTCCAGTAAATGTGTTGTGCCTTGCAGCCTCGACGCCAACCTACAAGCCATCATTGCAGACATGACAAACTAGCAGGTTAACTGCGCCAACCGACGGGATATAGCCGTTCCCTCTCTAATGAAGTACTGTCAAGCCTTGTAAACAAGGGGCTTAAGCCCCTTGTTTTGTCCCTCACCAAGTATGGAAGTGCTGTAACAACGTTGCTTGGGAGCGCAGGATAGATATTTTCCGAGAAGCCCTTTAGGCGTTGTGGGCTGAAGCCCGCACTACAAACGCCACACTACAAACACTAGGACACCGCTATCCCGACTAAGAACCAGTCACTATGGGTCACGCACTTTTCCATCTTGCTTTTCCGATCGCAGATGTGTCCCAAGCCAAAGCCTTTTATGTAGAGGGCTTAGGGTGCGAGTTAGGCCGGGAAACTGACAAGGCCGTCATCCTCAACCTCTACGGTCACCAACTCGTTGCCCACGTCACCTCCGAACCCCAACCCGTGCAGGTCGGGATTTATCCGCGTCATTTTGGGGTTGTCTTTAGCGAAGAAACTGACTGGCAGGTATTGCTGGCAAGGGCGGCGGCCAAGGGGCTGGATTTTTACCAACAACCGAAGCATCGCTTCCCTGGGTCCGTCCTGGAACACCGCACCTTCTTCCTGCGCGACCCCTTTGGGAATTTGCTGGAGTTTAAGTATTACCGCCATCCCGAAGCGGTGTTTGGGGCACACGATCAGACGGCGATCGGCGACGCCCCAGCGCATCGGGGCGGGCAGGGCGTTCAACCGGGCGACTCAACGCCGTCGTAACTGCTAGCAGCACGGTTGGGTCGCTCACCATCCAGGCATGGGCCAAGACGGGAATTTTAATTTCGCTGCCGATCGGGAGCGAGGAACTGGTCGCTGGCAGAATCATCAGATCAAAGGGCGTCCAGATCGAAGTAAATTGCACCTGATTGAGTTGGTCTAGTTGGCGATTGAGGTCTCGCAGGAAGGGACTTTGGGGGCGCATTTGCTCACAGCCCGCATTCCAGCGCAGATAGGCCATCAGGCTACCCTGATGGGGAGCCGATACGGTAATAAACCGTTCAACCCGTGCTAACCCGCCTAGCCTTTGCAAGTAATAGCGACATACCACCCCCCCCATGCTGAAGCCCAGCAAATCAATGGGCTGCGATCGACTGAAGGTAGCCGCCACGTAGCGATCGACTTGCATCGCCAGTTGATCCAGGCCATCGGTGCCATCATTGGGTGTCAGGGAAATGGCGTGGGTTGGCCAGCCCCTAACCTCCAGGTAGGTTTGCATACGGCGGAAAATCTGGGCGGTATCGTTAATGCCGTGAATCAGCAAAACCGGATTGCGTTGCATGGGGAACCTCTTAGTACGGGGGCAAAGTGGGATAAACGCGGGGATGCGGCCCGCACCTGAGTTGATCATGCCGTGTCCTGTCTCCTACGGATACCGGCATTGGGAAGGCTTTTGAACTGTCCCACGGGCGGGATCACCCCATCTATGACCTTGCCAGCATTGACCTCTCAATCGTTGATACCCCCGGTCAGGGCGGCGGCTCTAGAGCCAATTTTTCGGTAAACTGGGCAACCATATCTCGGTACCACTGGTTATCATAGTTAGCATGGACGTGGTGTATCTTAGTGACGCCTATCCAGGTACCCATTCTTGACTTCTGGCTACCCAGCGTAGCCCTACCCCATGACTCAAGTGCCTGCTAAACCCCCATCGACTATCATCCGTCCGGCCCAACATCGCGACCTAGAGGCGATCGCGGCCCTTGAGCAGGCGGAAACAATAGAAACCGCCGATCGGAGTTATCCCCTCATTCTGGGGCAACAGTTGGATTGGGTGCGGCACTGGTATGGGGTGCTGAAATGCTTGAGTCTGTTTCCCAATCCGCTGCAACATAGTTTCTGTGTGTATGTAGCGGAACAGCAGGATCATATTTGTGGGTTTGTCCAGGTGTCGCCATTTAACCGGGCACGCAGTACCTGGAAGATCGATCGCGTCGTCGTGACCCCAGCGGCCCGGGCGGCGGGGGTCGGTTCACAGCTGCTGCGCCATTGCCTGGAATCAATCCTAGAAGCCCGCACCTGGTTGCTCGAAGTGGGTGTTAATCACACGGATAGCTTGGCCTTGTACCGCCAGAATGGCTTTCAGCCCCTAGCCCAAATTACCCACTGGGAAATCAACCCGACCCTCTTAAAAGAACTGGCCACCCGTGAGCCGGATCTCCCCAACCTGCTGCCGGTGAGTAATGCGGATGCCCAGCTACTCTGCCAATTGGATACGGCCTCCATGCCGCCCCTCGTCCGGCAGGTGTTCGATCGCCATATTTTTGACTTCAAGACGAGTTTTCTGGAAGCGATCGTCGCCAGCATTAAGCAATGGCTTACCCATACGGAGGGGGTCAGCGGCTATGTGTTTGAGTCGCAACGCAAGGCGGCGATCGGACATTTCCAGGCCCAACTGAGCGATCGGCCCACTGGCCACTCCCACGTGGTGCAAATGACGGTGCATCCAGCCTATACCTGGCTTTATCCCGAACTCTTGGCCCAGACAGCTCGCCTCACCCAGGAACTGCCGCCGCAGTCGCTCCGCCTCACCTCAGCAGATTATCAATCGGAGCGGGAAGCTTACCTGGAGCAAATTGGGGCGACCCGGATTGCCCATACCCTGCTGATGTCGCGATCGGTGTGGCACAAACTACGGGAAACCAAGCCTGTTTCGCTGGAATCCCTCCAATTGTCCGACGTGTTGCAAGGGTTGCAACCAGTGCGTAAACCGATCCCTAGCCGCACGGCCCTGCTACAATCCTGGCTGGAATCGAGTCAGCGGGCAGCAATGGGATCAGAGTACTTGCGGCTAGGGCCAACCACTGCCCCAGAATCAACAGGCGCAGCCTCCCCTGGGCCATCGACCGCAGCCAAGAAGTCGCTGAAACTACCTAGAATGCGTCAATCTTCGCCCTCCCAGCCCGCAGAGGGTAGCTAGCAGCACGTGAGGGACGCCATGACAACTCACCCGATAACGCCAACTCCCCAGTCAGGCCGGATTTCAGCCCTGGGCCTCGATTTGGGGCAGCGCCGTATTGGGGTGGCAGGGTGTGATGGCACGGGCCTCATTGCCACGGGGTTAACGACCCTAGAGCGCACCCACTTTGCGGCGGATGTGGAAAAACTGCGAGCGATCGCCGTGGCGCGACAGGTTCAAATCCTTGTGGTGGGTTTACCCTATACCCTCAAGGGGGAAGTGGGCTACCAGGCCCGCCAGGTGCAAAAACTGGCCCGTCGCTTGGCCCAGGCATTAGATCTGCCCCTCGTATTTGTCGATGAACGGTTAACCTCGATCGCGGCACGGGACCTGATTCAACAAGAAAACCGCTCCCCAGACCGCAATAAAGGCTTAATCGATCGCAAAGCAGCGGCCCTGATTCTGCAACAATGGTTAGACGAGCAGCGAGCCGCTAAAGGCGTCCGCACTTGATGGAAGCGCTGTCCTGACCTACGCAAGAAAAACTGTAATGGATGTTCAGACCCTAACCCTGAAGGATGAGACTGGGCGCACCCTGGTTTGTGAGGTAAAACATACCCTGGAACTGGATGCGCAGCAGTTTGTCCTGCTCCTACCCCTAGATTCCCCTGTGGAGATTTTCGCCTGGGATGAGGATGAGGATGAGGACCCAGAAATTGTCCATGATGAGGCGGAGATTGAGGCAATCTTTCCCCTAGCCAAAGCGGTCCTGGCGGAGCAGAACCTCCTGCTGCAACGGACTGCCGTCACCCTAACCGTCACTGGGGAACTCCCCGATCCCGACGAAATCTTTGATGACGAGGATCTGGATGACGAGGATAGTGAGTTTGAGTCGGATTGGGACGATGACTTAAACGGGGCGGGGGGTACGGAAGTTGAAGAATTCCAACTACTCGCACGCTTTTTCTACCATGAGCAAGAATATGGGGTCTATGCCCCGCTTGATCCCCTCTTTATTCTGGCACGGCTGGATGATCAGGGTCAGCCCCATCTGCTGTCGCCAGAGGAGTTTGAGCGCCTAGAGCCGTTAATGCCGGAACTGGAGCGACAATTGGAAGATCAGATTTTTAACGTATTTGATGACTGAGCCGCAAAACAATCGCCCCCGTCGCAGGTCGAGTTGGCTATTCTATGGCCTGATCGTGCCAGCGATCGTGGGGTTGGGGGTATGGCAGGGCTGGCGCTGGTGGGCTTGGGTTAGTCAGCCGGTCCTGATGCTGGCCCCCACGCCTGCGGATGCGGAACCCCCAATGGTCCGCATCCGCATTCAACCGGGGACCCCCGCCCAACAAATTGGCGAGGATCTTGCTGCCGCCAATTTAATTCGATCGTCCCTAGCCTGGTCACTCTGGACCCGCTGGCAAACCCTCCAGGCAAGGCTAGAGGGAGAGGCCAATCGTGGTTTTCAGGCCGGAACCTACGAGCTGTCACCGACCCAATCCCTGTCAGCGATCGCCCATCAAATTTGGGCAGGCCAAACCGTTGCCCGCCGCCTCACCATTCCAGAGGGATGGACCCAGCACCAAATGGCGGATTACTTCGCGGCCCAAGGACTGTTTTCCGCCCCGGCATTTCTGGCGGCGACCCAACAATCCTGGTCCGATCGATACCCCTGGTTGCCAGAGGGGCTGCCGCACCTCCGCTGGCATCCGCTGCGGTCAGAGTGGGTCGC
>JBBILC010000125.1:9728-14627 GCA_037445115.1 Coleofasciculaceae cyanobacterium bin_20 | reverse complement strand
GGCTTGGGGTTATCGGGGAGCGAAACGGCCCATCTGTATCCGTTTCAAGCTGGAGTAGCCATTGGGGTTGGAGGCGATCGAGGGCAAAAGTCGTTTGGGACTGTTGGGTTAACCGATAGGCCAATCGTCCCAACCAGTGACGCATCTCGTGGGCTGAATAGGGCAGTGGGGGGTCGGGCTGCGCCAACATCCGGTCCACATAGTTGCTTAGGATTTGGGCGCGACGCTCAGCCAATGACAAAGGGGCGGGGGCGATTGGCGTGTGATGCTCGTCGGCGATCGCCGCCGGTGCCTCTGGGTAGGCCAGGGTCAATAGCTGCACCATGAGGGGGGTGGTCAGGAGTGTCTGGAGGTCAGGGTCGCTCGCCACGAGGGGCTTGATCGCCGCCCCTGCGGGTCCCAACTGGTTCAGATAGATCTCCACCTGGGGCCAGGTCAAGGGTTGCAGCGCGATCGCCGCTTGAAAGTGGAGGCGCTGCTCCCCCAGGTCCGCGTAGACCGGTAGGCGACAACACACCACCATTCCTAATAACGAATGGCGTTGCTTAAATTGATTGATCGCGGTCACACAGGCCCCCCGGTGTCGCTCATCCACTTCATCAAGGCCGTCTAATAACAGCAACAAACTTTGGGTATCCAGCCAACTCAGGCCGATCGTGGCGGACAGTTGATAGCGAATCCGCAGTTCCTCCAGCAGCCAGTCGATCAAGGTTTGGGACGATCGCCAACTGGCCAGGTTGAGAATCACGGGTAGGGGCTGGTCCGGATCGGCAGCAGCGCGATCGAGTAACTCCCGCCCTAATTCAAGCAGTGCCGTCGTTTTCCCAGCGCCTGCGGCCCCCAGAATCACCAGGCTACTGCCCAGCCCTAGGTGCTGCCAATAGTCCCCTAGGGAGGTGCCAGCGGGTAAGGGCTGTTGGGCGGGGGGGGGCGTCTTCCAGGTCCGTTCTGGGGCATAACTCACCAAATCCCAGCGTTCAGTCAGGGCAATATCGAACCGGGCCTGACTCGGCTGGGTGGTGGCAAGGACGCCCTCGATCCAATAATGGCGCACCCGTTGCAGAAGCACCTGGCGATGCTGCCAATGGCTGCGGCTGGAGGGGGTAGAAAGGGAAGGTGAAGAAGGATCAGACACCATAGGTCGGGCGATCGGACGTGGAGGACTTGCGGGAGATCTCTATGCTCTAGCCTAGACGCCTAGACGCGTTTTGGCAGAACAGGTGCCAACCCTAGAATGGGCAAGGGAGGAGCGATCGCGATTCCTGGGGAGGACGATTCTCCTGCAAAGACGCTGCGCGATCGTGTTTGGGCCAAGCGCGGAGATCAGCAGTGGCGGTTAATGGGGCAGAGCGGCTTGACAGGTTGGGAATCTCTGGCAAAATCAAGGCTTTGGCGGATTGTCCCTGGGATTGATGCGCTTGAGGGTAGGCATAGACGGCGATGAAAGGGTGGCATCTACCGGTTTGGGCACGCTTGGCTGCTGATGTGATTCTGCGGGGGAGACGCAACGCGATCGCGTCCGGCGGCGGGGACTATCCCCCCTATCTAACCTGGCTGGTTTTTATCCTGGGCCATGCCTTGGGGTTGGGTGTCTGGTTGCTAGCAATGCCACCCGGTCTAGAACCTAATCCCACCCAGGAGCCGCTCCAATCGTCTGCGGTCCTATCCTCTCCAGCCCCTCCAGCCCC
The DNA here is from genome assembly GCA_037445115.1 of Coleofasciculaceae cyanobacterium bin_20. Classification (GTDB taxonomy): domain Bacteria; phylum Cyanobacteriota; class Cyanobacteriia; order B231; family B231; genus Trichothermofontia. The sequence continues at coordinate 12,939 of JBBILC010000125.1, read as the reverse complement.
TAAAAACCAGGCAAGGCGATCGGGGCAATCCCATCCCCGGCCAGCGTCACGTCTGCGGCGACCCAGCACAAATTCACCAACCCCGGCGACTCCGGCCTTTCCTCCCTCAGTCAGCTTGGATTCGGAACCCTTACCTCCCCTTGCGCAACAGCGATCGCGCCTTCAGGCTGAACTCACCACCCAGGGACAAGCATGGCTGACGGGATGGGTTGTGCAGCCGTCGGACGAGGCAACCGCCACCACTGCCGATCTGGTGGGCCGTATCCAAGCCTTGGCCACCTTGGAATGGCAGTTGCAGGCAGAGGTCTTTGCTGCGCAACAATGGCAGCAAGCCATCCACTTTGCTGGTCAAGCCTCAACGTTGGGGAATCTTAGTCAGCCCACCCTTACAACCTGGTACCAGGCCAAAGCTTATTGGCAAGCGGCCCTCGCCTACCTTCGCCAAATTCCAGCGGCATCGAGTCGTCGGCCCCAGGTCACCCCCAAATACCAAGAGTACCGCCATAACCTGGATGTGGCCCGGTATCGCAGTGAGCTATTGCAGTCGGACTTTTTGCGCCCGATCGCTGCCCAGGCCCAGCTATCCCCCCAAACCCGGATCACCGTCTGCCGTCTAGTCGGGGAATGTCGTCACTATGGCGGCAATGCGATCGTCGTCCGCCCCGCCAGCTTGATCAAAATTCCCGTAGCGATCGCGGTCCTCCACCAACTGCAAGCCGAAGCGGTGAGTTTGGGAACCCCGATCGCAGTCACCCCTGGTAATTTCACCGAAGATGCCGCCGCCATCCAGGTCGGGAAAACCTATCCCCTGCAAGTCCTCCTAGCCCAGATGCTCAGCCACAGCAGCAATATCGCCACCAATCAACTCATTGAGTATTTCGGCTGGGAAACGATCAACCAGGCCCTCCAGCAGGAAGGCTATCGCTTCAGCCGGGTGAACTTTAAGCTAATGGGTCAGGTGCGAATGCCTGCTAACCCTGGCCGTCAAGCAAATACCCTTAACACCGATGAGTTAAGCCGCATGATGCAACAGATTTATCGGGGGCAGTCAGCCGGCCACCGGGTGATTCAGCAGGCGCTTGCCCACCAACAGGATCGGGATTTGGGTATCCGCGCCCTCGGTCATCGTCCAGGGGACTGGCTGGGGGAGAAAACCGGTCGCACCTCCTCAACCCTGGGGACAACCCTTGCCCTGCAAAGTCAGGGAAAAACCTATATTGTGACAATCGTCGATCAAACGGGCAAAGCCGATCGGGAACTGCGACACGGCATCCAGGCGATCGCCCACTACCTCGAACAACAGCCTTTTTAAGGCTCCTAGGGCACCTTGAAAATACCCATTTTGCAACTGTGTCTACGCAATCACAAGGAGTTGAGGCGGGTGGCTCCGCCGCCCATCTCCATCAATCGAGGTTCCCCTAGCGATTTCCCAATATTTATGGTATATTTGTACTGTTGCTAGCACACTCCTGACTAACCAGTTGCGCTCCTGGGGTTCCGCCTAGGAGCTTTTTCCCTGGGAAGAAATCTAAAGATTCACGGTAAGGTGGTACTTGCTGGGGGAAAGTTCCTAAAATGCACCCAAAAAACTAGCACAATAGGAAAGACGATCGTTGAATCTGGGCGATCGTCTCCGTTGATTGATTTGGATGCCTGATTTGTTGGCCTGAGACGCACCATGCACAAAACCTACGATCTTCATGTTGTTGAAACCCGTCCGTTGATGAGTCCGCAAGCCCTACACCAGGAGTTGCCGATTACCGACACGGCTGCTGACCTGGTTGCCAACACCCGCGATCGTATTCGTAATATTTTGCAAAACGAAGATCAGCGTTTACTGGTCATTGTTGGTCCCTGTTCCGTCCATGACGTGGCGGCGGCCTATGAGTACGGTCAAAAGCTGCTGGCCCTGCGCCATGAACTGGCGGCAGATCTGGAAATTGTCATGCGTGTCTATTTCGAGAAACCCCGCACCAGTGTTGGCTGGAAGGGGCTGATCAATGACCCCCACCTGGATGGCAGCTTTGATATCAATACGGGGTTGCGGCTTGCCCGCAAACTCTTGCTTGACCTAGCCCACCTGGGAATGCCCGCTGCGACGGAATTATTAGACCCGATTATTCCCCAATACATTGCGGACGCGATCGCCTGGACCGCGATCGGTGCTCGCACCACGGAAAGCCAAACCCACCGCGAGATGGCCTCCGGTTTGTCGATGCCCGTGGGGTTCAAGAACAGTACCGATGGCAGTCTCCACGCCGCGATTAATGCCATGCTCGCCGCTAGTCGATCGCACCATTTCCTGGGCATCAACCACGCGGGGTTAGCCAGCATCGTCACCACCACGGGCAATCCCGATAGTCACTTGGTACTGCGCGGCGGTAAGAATGGCCCCAACTATGACGCCCAGCACGTTCAGCAGGCGGCTGAGGAATTAAACCGCCAAGGGCTGAATGCGCGGATGATGGTTGATTGCAGTCATGACAATGCCTGTAAGGATCACCAACGCCAGATCCAGGTATTGCAAGATGTGACGCAACAGGTAACCACAGGTTCGCGGCATATCCTGGGGGTCATGCTGGAAAGCCACCTGCTGGCTGGCAAGCAGACGCTCACCGCTGATCTAAACCAACTGACCTATGGCCAAAGTATTACCGATGCCTGTATAGATTTTGAAACTACGGCCCACTATCTGCGGGAACTGGCACGGGGGGTGGCAGACCGTCAGCGACAATCCCAACGTGCTCCGGTGATCTCGGCTTAGGCAGGCGCCATTCGGATTGCGGTAGCCGGATTGGTCAGGCATTGTCCCCCATGGGGGGGCACCAAACTTGTATAGCGTGTGTGGGTAACAGTATGGTTTTCGACTGGTTCCGTCGTCAATTTAAGCGCTCAGAAGAGGAAGCGCCTGAACAGGGAGAACCGACCCCTGCCCCGCCTGCCCCAGCCGAGGTCCCTGCCGCTGAGACCCCCACCCCTGCGGCATCAACGGCACCCCCCGCCACCCCCGATGACTATTTGGCTTGGGCAAAAGCGGCCTATCAAAATATCCAACGCCAGCAGGTCGATACGGCTGTCCCGCCTGCCAGTGAAGGAGCGGCTCCCCCTGCGGCAACCCCAACTGAAATCGCAACCGAGGTGGCGATCTCCGAAGCACCAGCCCCAACTTCCGCCACCGCCCCACCTGAGGTTGAGCCGGCACCCCCCCCCA
>JBBILC010000125.1:0-9718 GCA_037445115.1 Coleofasciculaceae cyanobacterium bin_20 | reverse complement strand
TCGCCGGGTTGGCCAGGTCGGCTGCGGTCAGGTCAGAGGACCGGCCGGTGGCGGCGACGAACGTCCCGACCGTGGCGGCCAGGCCCGAGGTGGACCGGAACGGGTTGGTCTTGCCGAGCCGGAACCTGCCCCAGCGACGATGCCAGTTGACTCCCCGACGGACGTGGTACCCACGCCGATCGCGCCAGAGCCAGCCGCAGAATTAGAGGGGGCCGTCGCAGAATTAGAACCGACTTCCGACGTTACGCCCGACGTTACGCCCGAAGCGACGGCAGCTTCTCGTGCGGAAGGGAGTTTGGCTGAAATCTTGCCAGTGGCGATCGCCCCTTCTGCCCCCTCGGAAGCTGTTCTCGTTGGCGAACCCGTTGCACCGATCGCTGAACCAGAGCCGATCGCCGCCTCCCCGCCAACCCCTCGCCCTGAGGGGGTACCTGAGGCTGAACCTGAGCTAGCCCACCCACTCGCTTCGGAGGCTGGGCCTAGGCTAGTAACCCCACCTGACCTAGAAACAGCGCCGGAAGCCCCCCCCACGGCAGCCGCGCCGCTCCCCTTCTGGGCCAAGGCTGAGGCCGAACGCCAGGAACGCTTGGAACGGCTGAAAGCAGGCGCGATCGAAGAGCCGGAACCGGAACCGGAACCGGAACCCATTATCCCCGCCCCCGAAGCACAAGCAACCCTCCCTGGCCTTGCCTTTGATGAAAACTTCATTTGGTCCGCTGAAGTGCTGGCGGCCCAAGGGCGGCGACCGGAAGAGATTTCCGTTGAAGAAATTACCTGGCTCAAACGCCTGCGGCAGGGACTCGACAAAACCCGGCGCGGTTTAGTCAATCAACTCAAGGCGATCGTCGGTCAGGGGCCGCTGAATCAAGCTGCCGTCATGGAAATTGAGGCCCTCCTGCTCCAGGCCGATGTGGGCATTGAAGCAACAGATTACATTATTGAGGCTTTGCAAGCCAAGTTGCGGGAAGAAGCCCTCCCCCCCGAAGCGGCGATTGCCTATCTCAAGTCGATTCTACGGGGAATGCTCGATCGCCCCTTGGAAGATAAGGGCAAGCCGATTTTAATCCCCGACAAAGATCGCCTGAATATTTGGCTGATTACCGGCGTAAATGGAGCGGGAAAAACCACCACGATCGGCAAACTGGCTCACCTGGCCCGTAAGTCGGACTATAGCTGTCTCATTGCCGCCGCCGATACCTTCCGGGCTGCCGCCGTCGAACAGGTGAAGGTCTGGGGACAACGCAGTGAAGTCGAAGTAATCGCGAATCCCGGCAAAAATACCGATCCCGCCGCCGTGGTCTATGATGCCATTACCGCTGCCCAATCGCGAGGCACGGAGTTACTGCTGGTTGATACGGCTGGCCGTTTACAGAATAAGAAAAACCTCATGGATGAACTCAATAAAATCCGGCGGGTTATTGATAAACAGTCCAGCGAAGCCACGATCGAATCTCTGTTGGTCCTCGATGCAACCCTGGGCCAAAACGGGCTACGTCAAGCCGAAGTCTTCTCGGAAGCTGCGAATTTAAGTGGGGTGATTTTGACCAAGCTGGATAGTACGGCGAAGGGCGGGGTTGCCCTCGCGATCGTACAGCAATTGGGCCTACCCATTTATTTCATTGGTGCGGGGGAAGGCATTACCGATTTGCGTCCCTTCTCCAGTTATGAATTTGTGGAAGCCCTCATTAGTGGCTAGCAGCCAGTCGAATTTCCTCTAGGCGAATCCCCAGCAGTCGCAGGTCCCGGTTACCGGGCAGCACACCCGCAGGGCTGAACGCGGCGGGAACCGAGAGTTCGATGGCATTGGGCTGCTCGGCTTCTAGCCACGATCGCTCGACGGGTAAGGTTAAAGTTCTGGTTTCCGATTCCGAAGCCTCCAGGCTACCTAAGACACGATCGTTTAATTTAACCGTAATCGTTTGGGGGGCAAAGAACACGGATGCGGCTAGCTGGATCTCGTACTGCTGTGCTCCCTGGAGACTAGCGGGTGTAAGGCGGAAAGACAAACTAGCAATATTTCCCTCCGACCACCGAAATTTATTTTTATTGGGATCTTTTTCCAGGGGAAACCAATGCAAAAACAAGACGCTCGTCTCTTCTTCTAGCAGATCGTTTCCCAATTGATAGGGTTTGGCTTCTCGCACCCAGTGATCATTATTACGCGCTTTGATGGTTTCTGAACTGGCTAGAAACTGGGGATATTGCCAATCGAACAAATATTGGGGATAACGATCGATATTAGGCATATCATTCCATAGGCGTGGATAGAAGTTATACAGTCCCTGAAAGGTATTGATAAAAATGGCAACACTGGCGGTGAGCGTTATCAGTCCCACAATTGAGGATTTTGACAGCAGCGTTAATTTAGGTGCAAATTGATGACGCCCAAAAATCTGTTGCCAGACCAGTAAGCTGAGGAGAATAGCGGCGGGAAAAGCTTCCGTAAATAAACGAGAACCATACCCATGTCCTCCCCACCAGTGGGGAAACCGGGCCACCAGAGTTAGATGACCCACAAACCAGAGAGCAGCAAGCCAAAATAGCGGTTGTCTTGCGATTCTCTTGAAGAACAAGCTTATACCAATAAAGGTTAGGATGAGGAAAGGGCTATAGACAATCAACCCCCGTGAAGGGCTAAGCAAATGGCCATAGACGGCCAACCAAAAATTACCGCCATTGAGGCGACTGGGCAAATAGTAATCGGGCAATATCTGCCCATATTCAAAAATAGAAAAAAGTATAAATCCCAACATAAAGGCCAGGAAAACTAGCAGTACTTTTGTAAACTGCTGCCGACGCCTGACAAAAAGGTAAGTAAAAGCAATTAGAATGAAAATGGCTGTACTGGGGCGACATAAATAGGCCGAAAACAGTGCCCAACCTAGGACAAATGAATTGAGTCTAATTCGCTTAAAGTGATCACAAATGAGCAATAATAAGGACAAAAGAATAAAGATTAAGGCTAAATTAATGCTCCAAAGTGAGGTTGCCAATGTACTCAAAATCGAACTACCAAAAACAAATATCCCAGTTAAAAATAGACTGGATAGTCGCTTCGTAAATTGCCGACAGATCCCATAAATTAAGAGAAAGGCAAGGGTAACAGTTAGGGCCGCCAGTAGGTTTTCCACCTCACTCTGACTGGCGAGGTCAGCCATGTCCAGCCCCAGTCGATTCGCCAACCAGACAAAGGGAATGACATATAGGGAACTGCCTAGGGGGAAGTAATAGTATAGATGTGAACCTTTCTCAATAAACTGATAGTCCAGGCCATAGGGAATATTCCCAAAAACGCGATAGGCATCTAGCTTAATGGTGCCGTGTTGCAGGATGGCTTGGGCCGTTAGTAAGGTCCCCGTTGAGTCATTGGGCATAGTCGAAATTGGGGACGAATACGCTGCCAGGAAGACGCCTGCGCAGATTAGGGCTAGCCAGATTGTAGTTTCCTGAAAGTAGTGACTTTGTTTCTGAGAAAAACGATGAATGGGATACGATCGCGCAGTTTGACTGGCGGTTTGGAAGAATAGATTGAGCTTTGATATCCCTGCGATCGCATAATTGCTAAAAGACATTAAAATGCGCCGACTGCTATTCAGCATATAAAATCATCAAAATATTAATTAAGTGTTGATAGTTAGCTCATTGGCGAATTTTGCCCATGAAAAACCGGGTAACCTTAGAGGAGGTATCACAAGCAGAGATGGCCTGTTTCAAACCTCACCACCGATGACATGAGCGCCTGCATTCTAGCACCAGTAGATCGAAAAGGAATCAGTAGGATAGGCATCCTGCCAGAAAGCCGAGTCCTCGATAGACTCAGATGGCTATCCCACTTTAGAGTTGTGATCTACTGAGCATCAGTGCTCTAAAGTAACCCAGTATGTAGCTCAGTATGTAGCTCAATATATCAATGTATGACTTCTGCTACTGGCTGAGGATGCGTTGCACAATTTGCATTCCCGTTACTGCTTGCCAGCCAAACAAGCCAACTAGCACGACGTTAAACAGAATGTGGACATTCCGTGCCCAGCCCTGTTTCTTCTGCAACCACGGGGTCAGGGCAGCGGTGGTGGCCACTAACCCAGTCATCCCTAGGCCCACCAACAGATGGGGACCAACGAACAGTTTGCCATTGTTTAGATAGGTCACTCCCATCCCGCCGATCGTGCCCAGTACCATCACGACGAGGATGAGAGAACCCACAAAGTGATGTTTCTCGTTAAAGCGTTGTTTGGCAAGGGCGGTTTTGGCTTCCCCTTCCGCCGAACGAAGGCGGCGAATCTGGATGCCCAGGTACATGGCATAGAGGGACAGCCCCAACAACAGCCACATCATGAGGGGATGGACAAAATTCAGCCCAAATTTCAGCGAATCAGGGATTGGCAGATCCATAGGTGTCTTTGAAGGTTTGCAAGGGATATTTCTTAATATTATGCAACACTCCTCGCAATCAAACTTATTAGATCGCTCCTGAGCTTAAATCGCTCCTGAGCTTAAATCGCTCCTGGGAAAAACATCGCGAGCGTTAGATCGGCTTGCCCGTGTCATCAATATAGGTCCAGACATCGCCCACCTGCACCCGCGCTAATCCTTCCGAGAAGGGACCCGCCCCGTCAAATTGGGGACGAATCACCCAGTTGCCCGATCGCCCAATGTAGCCATACTTTCGCCCCACCTTCACCAACGCCTTACCGTCCACAAAGGCATCCCCCCAGTCAAACTCAGCCGCGATCGCGATCTGGCCCGTGCGATCGATGTAGCCCCAGCGGCGATCAACTTGCACTAGGGCCAACCCCTCCGCGAACTCCGTAGCAAAGCCAAACTGGAAGGGAATCACCACCTTGCCGGTGCGATCGAGATAGCCCCAGCGATCGCCCTGTCTGACCCGCGCCAATCCTTCGGTAAAAGGGAAAGCCCCATCATATTGGGGCAGGATGACCATCTCGCCACGACGATCGAGGTAGCCCCATTGAGGATTCGCCTGCGGAGAGGCGACACCAGCGACTTGGACGGTGGCCAACCCCTCCGAAAAGTGGCCCACAGATGGAAACTGTGGTTGGATCACCCAATTTCCTGTCGCATCCTGAAACCCATAGCGATCGCGCTCATCCTTCACCGCCCCAACCCCCTCGGCAAAGTGATCGGCCCAGATAAATTGGGGGGCAATCACCCAACGCCCCTGGCGATTGATATAGCCAAAGAGCGCACCGCGATCACGCTGGACCGCCGCTAAGCCTTCGGAAAAATGGGCCGCCTTGTGAAATTGGGGTTCAATGACGACGTTTCCCTGGCGATTGATATAGCCAAAGCGATCGCCCTGCTGCACCAGGGCCAACCCCTCCGTAAAGGGACCCGCCCGTTCAAAGGGAATCGTCAATACAACTTGCCCTTGTCGGTTGATATAGCCATATTGCTGATTGATCTTGACTAGGGCTAGCCCTTCGGAAAAATCGTTAGCCGCTGCAAATTCTCGCTTGATCGCCGGGGGCGCGATCGGAGTGAGTTCACGCTTCTGCTGGGGAGACGCGGCGCGAACGTTGGGATCGCGTTGGGCGATCAGCAGGGTGGCATCGAGCCAATCTAGGGGAAGGGCAGCACGGGGTGTCTGGTTGGCCAACGTCAAGTGAACCCAAAGACTGGGCCAGATCAAAAATTCAACAAACATGGGCAGGTAAAGAGGAGGCGCGTGTTGCGATCGTAGCCTACCCGTGGGAAGTCGGTCGCTTTATTCACGATAAAATTGGCATCACGATAAGATTGGCATCATAAAAAAACCGCCCTGATCAGGCGGTCATTGCTCGTGTTTAGTGTGAGGTATGCAGAGGGTGGTCTCCAGCCTTAAGCTAAAACAGCCACCCTTGCAAGCCCTAGAACCGGAAGGTGGTGCGCAGCGTGCCCACCCAGATGGTATCGTTGTCGCTGTTATGCTCAGGGTTGGTAATCACATACACCCCCGGCGTTAGCGAAATATTGTCGTTCAGCGCCAAGCGGTACAGGGCCTCAATATGCAACGAGGTGTCCTCATCCCGACGGCCACTGATGTCATTGCTGGTCAGTTTGGGGGGCATCCCAAAGATCAGACCACCCATATTGCCCTTCTTACCCAGGTCGGGGAAGGCCAACGTCACCGCCCAGGTTTGCAGGGTGGCATCATCGCCCTTGTCTGCAAAGGCACCATCGGTTTGTGCCCGTGCATCCGTTAAACCCCACCAGCCGGAGAGGATGAATTGGGGACTAATGCGGGCTTGCGCACCCACCCCGTAAATATTGCTTTCCGTGGCGACTTCGCCGAATGGACGCCGACCAAAAGCGCTACCGGTGCTGTTGGTCAGGTTGACATCAGAGCCAGGGGCGTAGGAGTTGGCATAGTTCAACGACAAGTTGAAGTTCTTGCCAAAGCCAAAGAGCAATTGGGTCCCCAGATAGTAGTTGCCATTGAAGAGGCCCTTCTTATCTTCTGGATCGTTGGCCTCATCCGTCAAGTAGGCTGCCGAAAAACGGACACTGTCGCTGATCTGGTAGTTAAAGGCTGCTCCAGCGTTGCTATCTGTCCGGTGGGAGAGGGGATTAAAGCGGCCAAAGCGGGACAAGGCACCCATGCTACCACTTTCCAGTGGGTTGAGCATATTGAAGAAGTCATCAACACCCACACCAGAGGTCGCGACGTGGGCCGTGATCTTCTCCCCGATCGGGAATCGGTACCAAAGGTAATTGAGGACGATATCGTTACCGTTGTTGAGATCGTAGCCAAGCCGAGACATGTCCGTGCCTGTGGCCGTCGCAAAGTTCGGGACATTACCGGCTTCCAAGCGAGTCCGCAGGCGATCCCTACCCGTGAAGCTCGTATCGAAGGCGAGACGAATCCGGTTGGAGAAGGTCAGGTTGTCGGAATCAGGCGCGCCCGATGGCACAGCCTTATCTCCGCCCCAGGCAGCGCCAAGGGAGAAAATCGCTTCTCCACTCAGTTTGGTGGTGGTGGAGAACTGGGTTGCTTCCAGTTGGGCCACCCGCCCTTCCAGGTTTTCTACTCGACCACGAATCGTGGCCAGTTCTGCGGCAAATTCTTCCTGGAGCCGTTGCAGTGTAGCCAGATCTTCCTTCGTGGCCAGATCTGCTGTGGCGGCAGCAATCAATTCATTGACTCGATCCAAACAGGCGTTCAGCCCTGCCGCGAACTCAAAGCGGGTCATCGCCCGTTGGCCACGATAGGTCCCGTCGGGATACCCCACGATACATCCATATTTCTCGACCAAGGACTGGAGCGCTTGGAAGGCCCAATCGGTGGGTTGCACATCGGAGAGTTGGGTGACCGACGTGACCTGATCCAGGGCTGCGGTTGAGCTGCTGGCGCGGACAAAGCTATCGTTGCCGTTGCTGTATTCGCTGATCTGATCCAGCGACACCGAGGCGACTGGCGCACCCCCAGGCACTTCGCTGGCGATCGCAGCAGTGGATAGCAAAAGAGCAGCACCCAGAAAACCGGGCGTTGCCAAAAGTGAAGCTTTTAAATTACTGAACATGATCTTCGATCCTCACACCCAAAACTCAAGACAATACAAAATCTAACGTCTTAAAACTCAAGGTGATGCTAACACCGAATCTAGAATAGCATCCTTTGCCCTCATCTCTCTGTTTTGGTGAATACATCCACCTACCCATCTAGAGTGGGGCTAGGGACCATACCCCCCATCGCTATCAGTTCTTGCCCGCAAATAGTTCTTGCCCGCAAATATAGCTTGCAAAATTATATAAAGATATCAGACTGGCAAATCAGAAGGGCACTGTGTACCGATCGTAACCAGCCGTCTCGCTGCCGGTGTCGGTCAGCCGCAGTGGTCCGATAGCTGAAGGTTAATAGGCAGAAGGAGTATCTCATCCCCAGTCCGGTGCTGACAGCGGCGATCCATAGAGCGGGGAAAGCAAGCGTGGGAAATACTTTGGCTGCCTGCTGTTCAGTTCGGCAGGTTAAACGCCCTTGGCAGGCGAGACGCTTACCCCACTCTAGCGATCGCTATCGCAGGGATTAGTCAAGTTGAGAATAAGCACTTATGCTCAGCCATGCTCTTGCCAGGATTTGGGCCAGTAGAGTTGATAGCTGTCACTGCCATAGCGTAAAAAATAGTGTTGCTGTAAAAAATCAATGATCTGAGGATGCACTAACAAATTCTTCTTATAGCGTCCCAGGAGAATTTGTTCCGGCTGGTATTGCTGCCAGCCTTTAAGGATTTGATCTTGATCAATTTGGCCAGAATCCCAGCGTTTGTCGGAGATAACCGCCAGATCAGGAATCGGTAGAATCCCCGCATGGAAATTAAAAATAGGAAGATCAGCCGCAAGGTAGCGAGTGTCTGCTTGATGGGCCACGATCGTGTTGACCAGTGCCCGTTCTTCTACAAATTCTTGCTGAACTCGCTTGGCCTGCCATTGTGCCGACTCTTCCCAGGCGAGGCTAGCCTGCTGAGCAAAGGGGACCACGAGCAGCACAAGCCAAAATAGTTGCCAGATCCGAGAGGTTTTAAAGTTGGGATGGGCTGCCAGACCTAACAATAAATCTGCCCCAAACCCGAAGAGATAGATCAGGGGAATCGCAAATAGGGGATAGTGATGAAACCAGAGTGGTTCGTGGTAATAATAGAAAAATAGAATCGTTAATAGGAGTAAAGTTGGGAAAATCAGGATAAAGACATTTTTCCTAAAAAAAATAATATTGCCAATTCCTAAACAGGAAATGATAAAAAATAAATAATCACTGGCAAAGCGCTTATTGAGGTAATTGGCAACCTTTTCCCAGCCACTCCCACTGACATTATCTACAGATGCTTCAATATGGGTTTGGAACAATTCCTCCCAACCTAGGTATTGACTCAACACCAAGCTGGCCACGCCTACGCTTAAAAAGCTGATTTGGAGTAGCAAATACTTGATCTGACTGGGCCACGGCGATCGCCGATAGGAATATGCCTGCAACCAGAACCAACCGGGTAAGAGCAAGATTGCCATCAACTTAATCTGCATCGCCAGAATCAGACACGCCACGGCAGCCAGATCGCGCCCGGTGACAACCTTAGTACGATTCTCCGATAGAGACGCAGCGCGATCGTGGGGGACGAGGGCCAACGCCACCATGCCCAGAGCCAAGGCGGGTAGGCCAATCATGGCGGACACACTGAGGTTGACAAAGTGCTTGGTGTTGACGAGAGCCACGATCGCGAGACTGCTGGGCAAGGGTGGCAAATAACGTCTTAACAACGTATATAGGCTCACCAACAGCAACCCCGTAAACACCATCGTTAGACTTCTGGCCCATAGGATGGAGGTTTCGCTGACCTGTAACCAAAGTGAGTACAGACGGGGATAGCCCAGGGGTTGATCGCTCCAAAAGTCTTGAAAAGGTTGGTAGCCATGCTGCAACAATACCCCTTTAATGAGGGTCAACCCCTCATCGAAATCATACTGAAACACAAGCTGGGGATGTCTTGACAGAAACGCTAAAATCAACCAAAAGCCGAGACAAACAGACAGGTAGGTGAGATCACGCCAACCCCAGGTAAACGGACGATGCGTTATCGGATTGTTCAGCTCCAACCTCCTAAGCGGCGAAAGAGCGCCCCCCGAAGGAAGCGCTCTTGATTGTATACGCTAGGGGTGACTAGCAAGGGCGATTAGCCGTTGATGCTGGGAGCCACGAGGGCCACCGGAGCCGACTCACCACTGGCCA
>JBBILC010000124.1:0-14857 GCA_037445115.1 Coleofasciculaceae cyanobacterium bin_20 | reverse complement strand
ATTAGTGTGTCTATTTTTAGAAAATAAAATCTTAAGATTCAACACTTCTGGTTTTCCATCTTTCTAAACAGTCAGCGTAGGTAGAATCCTGACTCTTAATTAATTTTAAGACTGTCTCAAGCTCACCCTTGCCATCAACATTAGTAAAATAACAGGCTAATTGAATGTCGAAATTATCAAATCTTAAATTAATAAATTCGTTTGTGGTATGGAGATATGGAGAATCTGGAAATATTGCTTGGACTGCTTCATTCACAAATTCAATTCTCTTTTCCTTAGTATCCTGGTCAGCATCAATGATAATACCGATTCTTTCGATTTCACCCTTTTGAATCTCAGCCCTTAAGTCTTTAAGCACTTGTTGCAGCTTGCCAGAACTTAATCCCTTCATGTCCTGATAGTCGTCGTCTGAAATACAAATGGGAGGGTCGATATCAATCTGACAGTTGAGATGATTAATAAGTGCATTCAAGAAATATTTATCGTTTTTACTCTCAACAATTAAGATATTCCTACCCACCTCTCACCTCTTTATTGTGACTTATCCCATAATCCAAAGTCTCTAGATCTCGTTTGATCGCAACTATTCTGCCTGTCTTTGCTTGCTTAATTAGCTCAAAATGAGCAGCCAAATCACTATATTCTAATCCAGCTTGGATAAATGCTTTAGTCATTTCCAAACTGTGTGTTGTGGCAAAAATCTGGACATTTAATTCATGAGCCAGCTTATAAAGGAAAGTCCAGAAATGTACTTGATTAGTGTGATGAATTCCATTTTCTACTTCGTCGATTAGGAGGATGCTATTTTCATTGTTAACAATTTTTAGGATAATATCAGCAACACGATTCATCGCATCACCAAATAATGCTAATGGCAATCGATTTTCCCCCACTCTTGTCAAATAGATATTAGGCTCACCGATACTAAAACTCTCCACCTTCTCTATAGAAGGATCAATAGCCTTAAAAGCATTTAAAACCTCATCATCTCTCTCTTTCAACCGAGCCTTATCAAACTCTTCTACTAAATATCTATTAGAGATTCGCAAAAAGGAAGAGGGAATGAATGAAACACTCTTAGTATCTGAAACTTTAATATCCCTAGCTATTAAGCCCTTAGCATTTGCAATGATCAACGTTTCAAAAACGTCTCCTCGATCGATTATCGTTTTCAGATGTAATACAGAGACAACCGATCCTTCTCCTGATAAAAGGCTGATAAGCTTGTCTTCTTCTTCTTGTTCACTACCTTTTTGATAGGTATCTCCAAAAAAATCTTTGACTGATTCATCTACACAGACTTCAAGTCTTTTTGAATCACCTTTCTCAAAAGTAACTTCAATTAAAACTGGATAATCTTTATTCTGCTGGAAGAAAAAGTTACTCCAGGTCCTTTCTGGTAAGGCTTGACTAAATCGATCGTGTTCTCTTCTTACTTGCCGAAGTAAAAAAATGGTATCTGGTCTTGGCGCACTATTTAGGAATATTGCTTCTAAAAGTGCTGTTTTACCAATATTATTTTTACCACTTATTAAATTGAGTCTTTCAAACCCAGATGCCTTTAAACTATCAAAGCACCTAAAATTTTTAATTTCAATACTGCTTAGCACAATAACCTCCCTGATAAAACATATTCTGAGTTAGGTAAGCAGTGTCCAGACAACCATGAAATTGACTCTTGAAACAAAATACTTCAGCTTTTAAGAGTTCACCCCAATACCATGATAAATTCTGAACACTGCCCACAACACTCCAAAGATAAACTGATTTAGGCGCTCACTGCGACCTTCTCGCCCATGCGATCGCTCGCCTCCGGGGTATCGGCCTCCGAGGGGGGCACCACTTGCCAGAAGAGGGGGAGATAGTGGGACCAGTTGTCCAGGATTTGCTTCGCCTTGGGGCTACCTGTGCGATCGCAGTGGCATTGGATGAGATCCCGCAATTGCGCCTCACCAGCGGCGGTTTTCACCCGTTGCCACTTGACAATCTCCGGATTCACCTTGGCTGGGAAATCCCCCGCCTCATCCAGGAAATAGGCCAGCCCGCCCGTCATCCCGGCACCAACATTGCGCCCCACGGGACCGAGAACGACGATCGTCCCCCCGGTCATGTACTCACAACAGTGGTCTCCCGCCCCTTCGATCACCGCTTGGGCCTTCGAGTTGCGCACGCCAAAGCGTTCCCCAGCTTGCCCATTGGCCAGCAGCAGCCCCCCGGTTGCGCCATAGAGACAGGTATTGCCGATAATCACATTCTGGGCTGGATCATAGGTGGCATCCGACGGCGGCACAATGACAATTTCCCCGCCATGCATCCCCTTACCCACATAGTCATTGGCCTCACCCGTCAGCCGCAGCGTCATCCCCGGCAGGATAAAGGCCCCAAAGCTTTGACCAGCACTGCCCCGGAAATGCAGATTAATCTGCCCCTCAAAGCCGGAATTACCGTACTGGGCCGCGATCGCCCCCGACACCCGTGTGCCCACCGTGCGATCGGTATTGACGATCGCGGTCTCATAGGTCACCGTGCCCTGGTCGTGAATCGCTGCCTGGATCGACGCATCGGCCAACAGTTGATCATCGAGCACCGGACCATTGCTGTGGACCGTTTCGTGTTGCAACCACTGGCGGTTAACACGCGTATTGGGTAACTGGGTGAGGCAATCGAGATTCAGGCGTTGGGTTTTGGTTAACTTAGCCTCGGCGCGTACCTTAAGCAGATCCGCCCGCCCGATCAGGTCTTGCAGCGATCGATAGCCCAACCGCGCCAGAATGCTGCGCACCTCCTCGGCAATTAACACAAAGAAGTTGACCACATGTTCGGGAATGCCCGTAAATCGCTTGCGCAGTTCTTCCCGTTGCGTCGCCACCCCGACCGGGCAGTTATTGGTGTGGCAGATCCGGGCCATAATGCAGCCCTCGGCGATCATGGCGATCGAGCCAAAGCCGAACTCTTCACCGCCCATCAACGCCGCCATCACCACATCCCACCCCGTCTTGAGGCCACCATCGACCCGCAGCAGGACGCGATCGCGCAGTTGGTTTTCCATCAGCACCCGATGCACCTCGGTCAGCCCCAACTCCCAGGGACCCCCCGCATGTTTGATCGAACTTAAGGGTGAGGCCCCTGTGCCGCCATCATGGCCAGAGATCTGGATAATATCGGCGTTAGCCTTGGCGACCCCAGCCGCCACCGTGCCGATGCCAACTTCCGCCACCAGCTTCACCGAGACTTGGGCCTGGGGATTGATCTGGTGCAGGTCAAAGATTAACTGGGCCAGATCTTCGATCGAATAAATATCGTGGTGGGGGGGCGGCGAAATCAACGGCACTCCGGCCTTCGATCGCCGCAGGTAAGCAATATAAGGACTCACCTTCTTACCGGGCAACTGACCGCCCTCACCGGGTTTAGCTCCCTGGGCTACCTTGATTTCCAACTGTTGGGCGTGCATCAGGTATTCCGGCGTTACCCCAAAGCGACCGGAGGCTACCTGTTTGATCGCCGAACTGGCCGTGTCGCCATTACGCAGGCCCTTCAGGTGGGGCAACGTCGGGGAATTGCCCTCGCCATCCACATCCGCCAACACCCGGAAGCGCACGGGATCTTCGCCCCCTTCGCCGGAATTGGACTTGCCGCCCAAACGGTTCATGGCGATCGCCAATGTCTCATGGGCTTCACGGGAAAGCGCCCCCAGGGACATCCCCCCCGTGCAGAAGCGTTGCACGATATCAGTGACGGATTCGACCTCCTCCAGGGGGATCGGAGCGCGATCGTTCTGGAAGTCCAGCAGATCCCGCAGGGCCGTCACCGGACGCTCTTGCAAATAACGCTGGTAGAGATCGTAATGATCGACTGTCTTAGGATCAGCCACCGCCTTGTGTAGGTATTTCGCCATCTCCGGGCTGTTCATGTGGTACTCACCACCGGGCCGGTATTGGACGAAGCCAAAGTTTTCCAGCTTGGTGCGGGTCAACTCTGGGAAGGCACGGCTGTGGAAGCTCATCACCTCCTGGGCCAGTTCGGCGATCGTCAGCCCGCCTAAGCGCGAAGCCGTCCCCCGGAAACCCAATTCCAGCAGATCTGAGCCAATGCCGATCGCCTCAAAAATCTGTGCCCCCTGGTAGCTGGTCAGCATCGAGATCCCCATCTTCGAGAGGATTTTCAGTAACCCGGCCTCCGTCGCCTTGCGGTAATTGATCTGGCTCTGTTCCAGGGTGATATTGTCCAGCTTGCCCCGCTCCATCAGGCTGCGGGTTTTCGGGTTGGCCCACCAGCGGCGCACGGTTTCCAAGGCCAAGTGGGGGCAAACGGCACTAACGCCATAGCCAATCAAACAGGCGAAGTGGTGCGTACTCCAGCATTGGGCCGTGTCAACCACGATCGCGGCGTGCATCCGTTGCCCTGCCCGAATCAGGTGGTGGTGGACGGCCCCGGCGGCCAGCAGGGGGGGAATATAGGTGGTGTCGGCACTCAGGGCTGGGGTGGTTTGACGGGTGCTGCTCCCCGGTAGACAGCGATCGCTGAGAATCAAAATTGTATTGCCCGCCCGCACGGCTGCCGCCGCTTGTTCACAGAGCGATCGCACGGCCTGCTCCAAGCCCTGGGGACCACTGGTGACCGAGAATAGGGTGGACAGGGTTGCGACTGGGAACCCAGAGGTTTCGATCGCCGCCAGTTCGGCATCGTTCAAGACCGGGGAATCCAGCTTCAGCAGCTTGGCGTGATCCGGCGTTACGTCGAGGATATTGCGCCGGGGACCCAGTTCCATTGTCAGGGACATGACCAGGTTTTCCCGCAGGGGATCGATCGCTGGATTGGTGACCTGGGCAAAGCGTTGTTTGAAATAGTCATAGAGAATGTGGGGCCGCTCCGACAGCACCGCCAAGGGCACATCATCCCCCATACAGAAGGTGGGTTCCTTACCCTGGCTGGCCATTGCTTCAATGATCATTTCCACATCTTCCGCGCCGTAGCCAAAGGCGGTTTGGTAGCGCACCAGGGTTTCCGTATCCAGAGTGACTGCATCGGGGAAGGGTTGAGCGGGCAACGTTTGCCGCTGGGTTAGCCATTCGCGGTAGGGGTGCAGGTTGGCGACCCGCTGCTTAATCTCCCAGTTTTTCAGAACTTCGTGGGTATCGAGATCAACAGCAATCATCTGACCGGGACCTAAGCGCCCCTTTTCAAGGATTTCGGATTCGGGAATATCCACCACCCCGGCTTCGGAAGCGACGGTAATCAGGCCATCACGGGTAACGCTGTAGCGGGCGGGACGCAGGCCATTGCGATCGAGGGCAGCACCCACCACCTTGCCATCGCTAAACACCAGCAACGCCGGACCATCCCAGGCTTCCTGAATACCGTTATAGAACTCGTAGAAAGCGGTAATTTCCGGATGATCCTCTAACGCCGGCTGGTTGCGATAGGCTTCCGGCACCATGATCATCAGCGCTTCCATCGGGGTTCGCCCGGAGCGCACCAGCAGTTCAAAGCTATTGTCCAGGTTGGCCGAGTCGCTGTTTTCGGGAATGACGATCGGCGACAACTCCGGCAGGCGATCTCCCCAGATCGGGTGGGCCAGATCCGGCGTCCGTGCCCGCATCCAATTGATATTCCCCAGCAAGGTGTTGATTTCCCCGTTATGACCCAGCAACCGCATCGGTTGGGCGAGGGGCCAGCGGGGCATAGTGTTGGTGCTGAAGCGACGATGGTAGATGGCAAACACACTTTCGTAGGCAGGATCTTGCAAATCCCGGTAAAACTCACCCAGGACCGCCGATCGCACCATGCCCTTGTACACGATCGTGCGATGGGACAGGGAACAGACGTAGAAATTCTCCCGCTGTGCCGCTGCTAGGGATTCACCAACCGCCCGGACGAGGCGTTTGCGCAACAGATACAATTCCCGTTCGAGGGCATCCCCCTGGTAGCCGGGAGCATGGACCAACACCTGCTCAATTTGTGGTTGGGTGGCCCGTGCCTGGGTACCCAGGATGGCTGCATTAACCGGGACGACCCGCCAGCCCAATACTTTTAAACCTTCCAGTTCGGCGGTGGCCTGGACTAAGTGCCGCACGGTGGTCGCGGCGGTCGGATCGGTAGGCAAAAAGACCATGCCAATGGCGATCTCATCCAGGGGAATGTCTGCAAACCCCTGTTCCCCTAGCCACGGCGTCAGGATGCCCCAGGGAATGGCTGTCATCAACCCGGCCCCGTCACCGGAGTCGCGATCGGCGCTACAGGCCCCCCGGTGTTCCAAGCAGGTCAATGCCTTCAGCGCTTGTGCGATCAAGGTATGGCTAGCCCGCCCCTGCAAGTCGGCCAAAAAACCGACCCCACAGGCGTCTCGTTCTTCCACTAGCCAGCGTTGTCCCGCAAACGGCTTGGCTTCCGAGGCAACCCCACCCTGACCGGCTTCCCGATCGCAACGTGCATTGACACTAACCATGAGACGGCTCACCTTAAATTCTGGCTTGGAGAAATCCTTAAAGAAGGATTAAGGATTAATAATTTTAGCGTAGTTACTGGGAAAGACGTTGGCATTAGTTACCGTCTATAAACACGCTGTAACCAGTTTCACTGGGATGTTTGCCCGCAAGGGTTGACGGATAACTTTATTGGCTCATTTGGCCCACAGCAAAGGTTGAATAGTGCCCCACGTCATGCCCTCAGCACGATCGCCCCTGCCTGATCCCATTGTGATCCAGTGTACTACCAAACCGTGGGGGCACCCGCTGGTTATGGGTCCATCCGTTATGGGCTGGTCATCTTTCTCGTCAATGCGGGAGGTAACGGCCCAGTTGAGCCGCCGTAGCACTTCCTGAAAGCACAGATCCTTGATAGCCACGGAGTCAAGCTGAGGTCGGGGAACTTATAAACCATGATAGTGATGATCAATCCTAGGATCATAGGATCATCTGTGGGGGGAAGGTGGGGGTTCCTTCAGCTTGGCAAATGAGTCGCTGGGCAAGGCGCGAAGTTGGGCGATTGGGCCGGACCAGCAGTCTCAACCCGTGCCATCAGCGATTCTCCGGTGGAGACGCTACGCGAACGCGCTGCGGCTGGGGCCTGGGCTTCTTTAACAGGAGTGAGCACCATTAACGCCAGCCCTAGGGGTAAGTCTTTCGGAGGGCCTAACTCATCCAGGTAGATCCGGTGAACATGGTGGCTATCGAACAAGATTTGGTAGGGGGCTAGGTCAGTTTGTTCGATGCTGCGGGAAGGATAGATAACAATAAACCAGTTGGTTCTTTGACTGCAACGGCGGCAAAGTGATCGTCTGCCGCGTTGACGGGGGGGACAGGTAGCAAGTCTACTAGCAGGGCGGGGCCTGGTTGGAAAATTTAGTAGAAGATCGAATCGCGACGCATAGGGTGAGGGTGATGACAGAACTGGCCCGCTAATCATAGACAATTAGGATAGACAATAGGGATGAGCCGAGTTGGGCGATCGGGAACCCAGCAAAATCTGAGTTTGCTGAGGAGGCTGGCGGGATGGCAGTAGAGACGACGGTGTATTTAGTGCGACATGGGATTGCCGAAGAGCGAACACCCGCTCAGACGGATGAGATGCGTGCCCTAACGCCAGCAGGCGAGGAAAAGACCCGCAAGGTAGCTGAACGGCTGCGATCGCTCCAGCTTCACTTTGATTTAATCCTCACCAGTCCCCTGGTACGGGCCAATCAAACTGCGATGATTCTCCAGGGCTGTGGTCTGACGCAACAGATGGAAGTTGCTAGCGAGTTAGCCCCCGCTGGCCAGTTAGACCGCTGGTTAGACTGGTTGTTGATCTGGCAAGCAGAACACCCCCAAGGCAGTTTAGCGATCGTTGGCCATCAGCCCAACTTGGGCGACTGGGCCGAGCAGTTGGTTTGGGGGCACCCAACCGGACGCCTCGTCGTGAAGAAGGCCGGGATCATGGGCATCAGGGTACCAGAAGCCACCCACGCGATCGGGCAAAGTGAACTCTTCTGGCTAACGTCACCCAGGCTACTGCTCTAAATAGGTTTGGTGCTAGAGTCTTTAGCGATGGTCTCTTGGGTTTCTCCCCAATCCCCAGTAAGCCAGTTTGTTCTCTTGGAGTAAAGCGCTATGGTTGGCGAATTCAAACCCGGTCTGGAAGGTGTGCCTGCGGCTCTGTCGAGCATTAGCTATGTAGATGGCCGGGTAGGGATTTTAGAATATCGGGGAATTCGCATCGAAGAATTGGCCAAATACAGCACCTTTTTGGAGGCGGCCTATCTACTCATTTGGGGGGTATTGCCGACCCAAGAAGAACTCACAGCCTTTGAACACGAAATTCGCTACCATCGCCGGATAAAATACCGCATCCGGGACATGATGAAATGCTTCCCGGAAAGTGGCCATCCAATGGATGCCCTACAAGCCTCAGCCGCAGCCTTGGGCCTCTTCTACTCGCGCCGGGATTTACAAAATCCGGAATATATCCGGGGGGCCGTCGTGCGCCTGCTGGCCAAAATTCCAACAATGGTGGCGGCATTTCAATTAATCCGCAAGGGGAACGATCCTGTTTCTCCCCGTGATGACCTTGATTATGCAGCAAACTTCCTATATATGCTCAGTGAGAAGGAACCCGATCCGCTAGCTGCCCGTGTGTTTGATGTTTGCTTGACCCTTCATGCCGAGCATACCATTAATGCCTCTACCTTTTCCGCGATGGTAACGGCGTCCACCTTGACCGATCCCTATGCCGTAATTGCCTCGGCGGTGGGAACCCTGGGTGGTCCCTTGCACGGGGGGGCCAATGAGGAAGTGATTACCATGCTGGAGGAAATCGGCTCGGTGGAGAATGTGTCGGCCTATTTGGAGAAATGCTTGCAGACGAAATCCAAAATTATGGGTTTTGGACATCGGGTCTATAAAGTTAAAGATCCCCGTGCTACGATCCTGCAAGAGTTGGCGGAACAACTGTTTGAGAAGTTTGGCCGGGACGAATACTACGACATTGCCATTGCCCTAGAAAAGGCGGTCGAGGCCGAACTTGGCCAGAAAGGCATCCACCCCAATGTTGACTTTTACTCTGGATTGGTCTACCGCAAGTTGGGAATTCCCACGGATCTGTTCACCCCCATTTTTGCGATCTCGCGGGTGGCGGGTTGGCTGGCCCACTGGAAGGAACAACTGGCGGAAAACCGCATCTACCGCCCCACCCAAATCTACACAGGCCAACGCAATGCCCCCTACATTGAGATGGATAAACGCACGGCTGCCGATACCGAAGCCTTGATTGCTGCGGGTTCAGCTTCATAGTTGGGCTAGGGCCGATCGCACTTGGCCGATGCGCCACACCTGTCCTTGTAGAAGGGCCGCCACGCCATCCAGCAATTGCAATTCGGGTAAGTCAGGGGCCAGGATTAACCCAGGTTGTACCGCAGCAGCAGCGGCTCGTACCCGGAAGTCGTACAGGTTGACAAAGGCGAGATACCCGTAGACATAGGGATTCATGGGGTCAAGGCGAATGACGCGATCGAGGGCCGCGATCGCGTCATCCGTGCGCCGTTGCAGCACCCGTGCCAGCACCAGGTTATAGGCCAGGGCCAAATTATCTGGCTCCTGGGCCAACCGATAGTCCAGGCTTTGGGCCGCTTGGGCCACATAATCCTGGATGGGATCGTATTGGTTAATGCGGCTGATTGCCGTCATCATGGCTTCTAGGGCAGCGGTTCCCTTGGGTAGGGCTTGAGAGAGCGATCGCAACTGGGTGACCAGATCCAACTCTGGGGCTGGCAGAGGGGCCGCATCCGGGGTAATCTCGATAATCGTAGGTGGGATAGTGATTGCGGACGTTTCCCCCGTTTCCCGATTGAGATATGTCGCCGTCAGCGTATAGCGGCCTGGGGGCAGCTCTGCTGGCGGGAGCATTGCCGTGCGTTCAATAATCCGATAGCGACCCGACGGGCTGGGCATCCTAGTCGGGGGGTGGGGCAGCAAGGTGCCAAAGCCGATTGCGTGATCGTGAAGCCAGTGGGGGGTGGGGGGTGGGGCAGCGGGAGGAGCATTGATTGTGGGGTAGGCGTCTCGCCTGCCCGTCAACTGCTCCGTGAGGTAGGCGTCTCGCCTGCCCGTCAACTGCTCCGTGGGGTAGGCGTCTCGCCTGCCCGAAGGGCCAGGATCAACCGGATCAAACCATTCCCAACTGAGCAACAGCAGGCCCGATCGCAGTTTTTCCCAGGAACCTGACCAGCGATAGGTCACCGGAATCGGATAACCGGGCGGCGCTTGATTGGGCACAATCACCCGATTTAACCGCACCGCCCCCCCTTCGTGTTCTTGCATCTCTTCAGACCTTAGGGGTTCCGGCTTAACCGCAACCATAGACTCAGGCCGATGGTGCAACCGCAACTGACTACCATCCGGCAAATCCCAGGTACCCACAACTTGAAACGCTCCCCCCGCCTCCACCGCCTGCACCGTTGCCGCCTGCGCCGCCTGCCGCCGTCCTAGGGACCCCTGATCCCCCGTCTTCGTCACAAACCAGTCGAGCGATCGCACATCCTGGGGCACTTGGTCCAGTTGCACTCCCACCTGTCGTCCATAGACCTGGAAATCCTGCAACGCGCCGAAAAAATTGAGATTGTGCTGATTCACCGTCGGCGTTGAGGGCAACACCCCTAAGGTGTGTTGCAACCCCGGAGCCGTGTCTGTCATCTTGGCAATCACCGCCGGATGGGGCCAGGGTTCCCCCCGATTGGCTAGCCGTTGCCCATAGGGACTGAGCCAAGCCGCCAGGGGCGTCAGCCCCGTGATCGGGAACGTATTGCCCATGAGCGCGATCGTCGCGATCCCGACAGCCCCCCAGCGTATCCAATGCCCCCAGCGTCCCGACCAGGCCAGCAAACCCACGGCTAACCAGAGGGACAGGACGGGCAAATAGGCCAGCGTATAGCGCGAATCCTTATTCATGTTCAGCGACGCCAGCACATACCCTCCCACCAGAAACACCAACACCCAGCGATCGGGAGCCAAACCCACCTGCGGGCCTGCGGGCTGGTGTGTCAGTGTGTTGCTCCCCCACCCTCGCTTCCCGTACCCCAGTAAAACACCCACGATCGCCACCAGCAACAACACCCAGGACACCTGATACGGCAATACCTCCCCATAAAATGTCCAAGCCGCCAGCGTATGCAACGGCGGATCACCCTCAATAATGGCCGCCCCTACCGTCGCCCGCTTCCCCGCCGTAATGATCGTGAACCAATTGGTCCGATACCAGGGAAAACACACCCCGATCGCCCCGATCGCCGCCACACCTAGCTGCCCCACTTGTCCCCAATCCCGCCGCCGGAGACTGGCCCCCGTTACCCACGCGATCGGCACCAGCAAAAAAAACAACGCCGTCTGCTTCACCAGCAGCGCCAACCCAAAACTCACCCCAAACGCGATCGCCCACAACCACGGGATTAAATTTTGAATTTTGAATTTTGAATTTTGAATTTTGAACTGACTCACCCGCCATGCCGTCAAGCACAAAAAACTGACCGTCACCAGCACCACCAGGGGATAATCCGTGAGAAAGTCCAGACGCACCGTATAGAGTCCCGGCAAGAGCAGACACAGTGCGGCAGCCCAGAGGCCCACCCGTGGGGTAAAGAGCAGCACCCCCAAGCCGTAGACCGATCCCAGAATCAAGAAAGTCCCGACTAGGTTGAGCAACGTTGCTTGTGCCATGCCGCGACCGAACAGGTTAAAAAACGGGGCAGTGGCGATATAGGTCAAGGGGGGCACCTTCCCCGACAGCAACCAGAACTGCCACCACCAATCTGGGTCAAACCAATGGGGATTTTGCAACGCCCGCCAGTAGTTCAGGGCACCCGTGAGATAGTCAGCCGGGTCCCACGCGGGGACCGATCGATCTCGGGCAAACCAGAGGCGATCGTACCCCGCTGCCACCAACCAAAGCAGCCCCAGAATTGCCAGATGCCGCCAGATTACGCTAGTATGGGGGGGAGTTAGCTTTGGGGATGGGGGTGTATCCAATGGTGAACCTCTCGCTGCCGTTACTTGCAGATAATCTTGCCGTAAATTTGGCAACGGCGGCGGGTTCCTTTGCCACCACGAGTTGGGGCTGGCAATGGCACCAGGCCCGTCAATGGGTAGGGGAATGGCTCGAACTCCAGTTCACCGCTTCACCCTTAAATGGTTGGGACCTGCCGGAGTGGCTGCCCCCCCTGGGGGTGCAACAGGCAATCCTGGGGTTTGTGTTGGGTGCCATCCTGGGTTGGCTGGGTTTACTGGGGTGGCAACTAGGGCGGCGGTATTATCGCCAATGGCAGCGGCGATCGCCCCCAACGGCTACCCCTGGTCGCGATCGGAACCCGGATGCAACCCGCCGTGTTAGACGTTGGTTGGCCCGATCGCAGCAGTATGAGCGACAGGGCCGTTATCGCGATGCCTGTGATGCCCTCTACCGGGCGTTGCTACACCATTTAGACGAAACCCAGATCGTCCCGCAACTGGCCAGCCGTACCGATCGCGAATACTTGCGCCTCCTGCAAACCCACCCCCAATTTGCCAGCTACCAAACGGTGATCCAAACCCATGAACAAGTCCACTTTGGCGATTTAGCCGCTTCCTCAGAAACCTGGCAACGCTGCCAGCCCGCCTTCCAGGCATTACGGTCACGTTGAAGATGGCCTACGAAATTTCATTTAATGAATGTCTTGAGTGATGAATACGGTTATACGGCGGGTTAATGGGTCCCAGGGATGGCGGGGGTGGGGGATTGGACTGGCCGCGATCGCCGTCCTCCTGTTGCTGATCTTCCTTGCGCCTAGCCGTAACCCCTACCAGTCGGGTTCCACCTATGGCCGTGGTCCCGATGGCTATGGGGCTTGGTATGCGACCCTCCAACGCCAGGGCATTACCCTCCAACGCTGGCAAAAACCCTTTACGGAGCTGACACACCTAGTCGCGCCCCAGGGCGTTACCCTGCTGCGAGTGAATCCGATCGCCACCGAGACAACCCTCGTCGCCGAGGAAAGCCGTTGGGTCGCGGCTGGAAATACTTTAATTGTGTTGGGGGTGCAGCAACCCGTTACGCCGGCTCCGTTTCGATCGCGCCACGAGACGCCAGTCGGCCCAGTCCGGATTGACACCCGCCGTCGCTATCCTCGGCGGCAGATCCCAGCCGCTATCCAGGCAACTGAACGGTTGGGCGATCGTTTTGGGGCGATCGTTTGGCAGCAGGCCATCGGTCAGGGACAGGCCATCTTTGTCGTGACGCCCCACCTAGCGGCCAATGCCTATCAAAATGAGGTGGGTAATTTCCCCTTTCTGACGCAGCTCGTGACCCAAACCGATCAACCCATTTGGGTGAATGAGTATATCCACGGTCACCGCGATCGGGAGATTCAGGTGCAGGAAGGTCGAGATAATTGGGCGAGCTATCTGGGCCAAACCGCCTGGGTGTGGGTGGTGGTCCAGGGGAGCTTCCTGTTGCTGTTGCTGATCTGGGCCAACAATCGCCGTTTGGGGCCAGCGGCACGCTTACCTGAGCCGGAAATTGACAACACTCAAGCTTACATTGGGGCATTAGCAAGTGTCTTGCAGCAGGCGGGCAGTCATGGGTTTGTGCTCGATCGCATCGGTCAGGCGGAAAAACAGCCCCTTCAGCAAGTATTGGGGCTAGGGACAGGACCGATCGCAACTGCCGCGCTGATCGCTGCCTGGCGTGAGCAAACTGGCCAGTCTGCCACGGACCTAGAGGCCGTTCTCACCCCCTTAACCCATCCCCCACCGAAGCTGAGCGAAGCCGAATTACGGGATTGGCTAGCGGCTTTGCACAGGCTCCAGCAACAATTGCCTGCCCGATCCCAAGGGCGATCGTCCCTACGTTCCCAACCCCCACCCCATTGAAACGGGATTGCCACAGATGGTCAATCCGGAAATGACGCTAAATTGATGAGTAAAGATTGAGAAAAGCTTGGGGTTGTCCATGCATGATGCGCTACTACAACAGTTTGTCGCCCTGATTGGGGAAACCACAGGGTTGCAGATTCGTCCCCAGGATCAGGATTTGTTTGCCCAAAAACTCCAACGGCGGTGGCAAGCGGCTGGCCATCTCACTCCAGCAGCCTACTATCACCTTCTGTACGAGAATCGTAAAAATACGGGCTATCCGGAGTGGCGCGAACTTTTGGCCCTACTAACCACCACTGAAAGTTACTTTTTCCGTGATCAAGGGCAATTCACCCTGCTACGGGAGGTACTCCTACCGAATCTGATCCACAGCAAGCAAACCCTGCCGTCGCGATCGGGGGAACGCCCACTAAAACGGCGTCTCCGCTGCTGGAGTGCCGGGTGCTCCACGGGGGAAGAAGCCTATTCCCTGGCGATTTTATTGCATGAAACGATCGCGAATTGGGAAGAATGGCAAATTGTCATCATTGGCACGGATATTAACCAAACCACCCTGACCACTGCCCAGCGAGGCATCTATAGCGATTGGTCGTTCCGGCATACGGAAAGCAACCTGCGCCACCAGTATTTCCGAGCGCACAATGGGGGTTGGGAAATCCGTCCGGAAATTCGTCATATGGTGACCTTTCGCTATGGCAATCTGGTGCAAGATCCCTTCCCCAATGCCCATTTAGGGCTGTATGATTTTGACCTAATTCTTTGTCGAAACGTCTTTATTTACTTTGATACGGAGTCGATCCAGCGGGTTTTACATAAGTTTTATGCCAGCCTCCTGCCCAACGGCTACCTGATCACGGGCCACACTGAACTCTATGGGCAAACCCTACCCCCCTTCCGCGTCTGTAATTTTCCCCAGTCAATTTTGTATCAGCGATCGCCCGATCAGGACCTCCCGGTGCACCTACCTGCTCCCCCCACCCCTT
>JBBILC010000123.1:0-14938 GCA_037445115.1 Coleofasciculaceae cyanobacterium bin_20 | reverse complement strand
GGATTAGTGTGTCTATTTTTAGAAAATAAAATCTTAAGATTCAACACTTCTGCTCAGGATCAATTCCCAACACTCGTAACTTGGCAAACACCCGATCGCGATCCATTTGTTTTTTTGCTGTCCAATACCAAGATCAGTCTGGATACTGCTACATATTTATCCCCACACTGCGATGATCAACAGCATGGGGATATCTATTACGGATTAGGCCAGATCAAAACGATCGGCATTCATCACCTTCGTCCAGGCGGCTACAAAGTCCTGCACAAACTTTTCTTGGCCGTCATCCTGGGCATAGACTTCGGCATAGGCCCGAAGAATCGAGTTGGAGCCAAAGACAAGATCCACCCGTGTCGCCGTCCATTTGACCTGCTCCGTCTTGCGATCGCGGATTTCATACAGGTTCTTACCGGCGGGTTTCCACAGGTCGTTCATGTTTGTCAGGTTCACGAAGAAGTCATTGGTTAAGACCCCTTCGCGATCGGTGAACACACCGTGCTTAGTGCCGCCGTAGTTGGTACCCAGGACACGCATACCACCAACCAGCACCGTCATCTCAGGAGCCGTCAACCCCATCAGTTGGGTGCGATCGAGCATTAGCTCTTCAGGGCTAACCGCGTAGTCCTGCTTGAGCCAGTTACGATAGCCATCATGAATGGGTTCCAGCACGGCAAACGATTCAGCATCGGTCATCTCGTCCGTGGCATCGCCCCGGCCAGGGAAGAAGGGAAGCGTAATGTCAACGCCAGCCGCCTTGGCCGCCTGCTCAATGCCAACGTTACCCGCAAGGACGATGACATCTGCGATGCTGGCACCGCTATCCGCCGCGATACCTGCGAGTACACTTAGCACCTTGGTGAGACGCGCAGGCTCGTTGCCTTCCCAATCCTTCTGTGGCGCTAAGCGGATACGTGCCCCATTCGCCCCCCCGCGTTTGTCCGAACCCCGGAAGGTCCTGGCGCTGTCCCAGGCGGTGCACACCATTTCGCTAATATTTAGACCGCTGGCGGCAATTCTGGCCTTTACGGTCTGAACATCATAGTGGGTGTTTCCGGCGGGAATCGGGTCCTGCCAGATCAAGTCTTCTGGCGGCACATCCGGGCCAATGTAACGAGCCTTTGGCCCCATATCCCGGTGGGTCAGCTTAAACCAGGCCCGCGCAAAGACATCCGCAAAGTAGTCGGGGTCATGGTAGAACCGCTCGGAAATCTGCCGGTACTCAGGGTCCATCTTCATGGCCATATCGGCATCGGTCATGACCAGGTTGCGGCGGATCGTGGGGTCTTCGACATCAACGGGTTTGTCTTCTTCCTTGGGGTTGATGGGTTCCCACTGCCACGCCCCTGCCGGACTCTTCTTCAGTTCCCAGTCATAATTGAGCAGCATTTGGAAATAGCCGTTATCCCAGCGGGTAGGATAGGTCGTCCAGGCACCTTCAAGGCCGCTGGTCACGGTGTTGCGACCAATGCCGCGCTGAGTCGTGTTGTTCCAACCCAAACCTTGTTCTTCGACATCTGCCCCTTCAGGTTCCGCACCGAGCAATGCCGCATCGCCATTACCGTGGCATTTGCCCACCGTGTGTCCCCCAGCCGTCAGGGCAACGGTTTCTTCATCATTCATGGCCATGCGGGCAAAGGTCACCCGGACATCATGGGCGGTCTTGAGGGGATCGGGATTGCCGTCCACGCCTTCGGGGTTGACGTAGATCAGCCCCATCATCACGGCAGCCAGCGGGTTTTCGAGATCCCGATCGCCCGAATAGCGGCTGTTGGGATTGTCGCTGGGAGCAAGCCATGCCTTCTCCGAACCCCAGTAGATATCTTTTTCGGGATGCCAGATATCTTCTCGTCCAAAGGCAAAACCGAAGGTCTTTAGTCCCATCGATTCATAGGCGATCGTACCCGCGTAGGCAATCAGATCTGCCCAACTGAGCTTGTTGCCATATTTCTGCTTGATCGGCCAGAGCAGACGGCGGGCCTTGTCCAGGTTGGTGTTGTCCGGCCAGGAGTTGATGGGCGCAAAGCGCTGGTTACCAGTTCCCGCACCACCGCGACCATCCGCGATCCGGTAGGTTCCCGCCGCGTGCCAGGTCATGCGGATCATCAGCCCACCATAGTGCCCCCAGTCCGCTGGCCACCAGTCCTGACTATCCGTCATCAGTGCGTGCAGGTCTTGCTTGAGCGCGGCCACGTCGAGTTTCTTAACCGCTTCCCGATAGTTGAAGTCCGCTCCCATCGGGTTGGTCTTGCGATCGTGCTGATGCAGAATATCGAGGTTGAGTGCCTTGGGCCACCATTCCATGTTCGACAGGCTGGTTGTCGTAACACCACCATGCATCACCGGGCATTTGCCACTGGTGGTTGTCGTATTGTCATTCATCTTTAAATTTCCTCTCGTGAGTTGATATATCTCGCTTCTATGTGAACAGAACAAAATGGTTTCCCAAAATGACTACTTTGGCTGACAAGGATTCTGTTCAAAATGCATAACTATGTGATTAGGCGGCAACTCGCAGCTTAACTCTCCAAAGCTTACTGCTGATTATAACCGCCGCGATCGCCCTCCGGTCCCCCAGACACCGGCCTCACCGTGATCGTCACCGCCAGCAGCACCCCGATCGCCCCGCCAAATACCCCCTAAAGCTGCTCAGGATCGATTCCTCACTCTCGTAACTTGGCAAACGCCCGATCGCGTTCCGCTTGGGTTTGTGCTAGCGCATCCTGTGCCCGATCGCGCTTCTCAATTAAATCCCCAAAGGACTTTTGGCATAACAACTTGGGTTTGTACCGCCTGGGGGTACTACTCTTCTTCATTAGGGAGGCATTCACTATCATTTTGCAACCAGTGTGCTAGTTTCTCCATACAGTCTTCTTGTGTTTCAAGACTGGCAGCTAAATCCAGAAAAAAGTTCGCTGCATCAACCTCTGAAGCCGTCAGTTCAATCCCATTGACTGATAAAAACGTATAGACAGCAATAAGCGCAATTCTCTTATTCCCATCTACAAAACAATGATTTTTATACAAGCCCGTAGCCATAAGCTGCTGCCAGCTTATATAAAGTGACATCATTCCCATAGTGATACAAGTTTAGGGGCTTATTCAAGGTTGACTCAAGAGCACCCTTATTAAGTATGCCTGCTGTCCCCCCTGACTCGGCAATGATTTCACCCTGTATGGCACAGACATCCTGAATATCTAACCAACAAGGTTCCATCACTTAGCCAACTCAATCAAAGCATTCCGATATTTCCTCATGCCTCGCCGTGCCGCTTCGATCTTTTTCACGAAATTAGGGTCATATGGTGAAATCTCATAGCCTGAAGGGGTTTTCGTCGCAAACAGGCTATCCCCATCCTCAACGTTCATGCTCGTCGCCATTTCCTTGGGAATAATGACGCTGAGTGAATTACCTCGTTTTTTAACGCTTAGGCGCATAACCGCCTCCCTGAGTGGATTGCGATGTGGTCTCCACTCCCAATGTTACCACAAATGTTGCAACCTCAACTCGTAACCTTCTGTCACCACCTGCTACTGGTATAATCTCTAGGAACCCATGACTACGGCGTAAAGTAAAGTTGAAGCTAGTGAGGATTCTGATTGATAACAAACCATAAGGAGCTAATTAGGGCTAGGTTTGCTTGAAACCGCGACCTAACTATCCAAAGCCGCTTAACTGTAGCAAGATCTCTGCCTACTACTGCTTCAATGCTCTATTCATAAAATGAAAACTAGGTTTACTGCTTATCCGCTCCCTAAGCAGATGCGCAGACCTAGTTTGCACTTATAATGCTAGCATTTTTTGTATGTATGTCAAGTCTTTTGTGTAACCCTCAGCGATTCTCATCTTAAATCATTAGTACTACTTCTAGGAGCCTAAGCACGCTTTTTACAGCAACGCTTGAACGTTAGAATAAGGCTTCTAGTAGATTCCTATAGTTCATTTGTATCGAAAAAATGTCATGATGTTGAGAATCGCTAAGCTTCTGAGGTCGGATAGGGGTGGCCCTTGACCGTAATTTTTAAGAAAGTTGAAGCGGGAGGGGATTCTGGCTGATAATGGTCACAACTTGCCCCTCTGAATTGGAAGCGTAACGAACTGTGACCGCACCTGTGACAGAACCCGGAAGCTATAAAGACACCGTTAACCTCCCCCAGACCGCCTTTGACATGCGGGCCAATGCCGTCAAGCGGGAGCCAGAGTTGCAACAATTCTGGGCGGAGACCCAAATTTACGAGCACCTGTCACAGAATAATCCGGGCGAGATTTTTGTCCTCCATGATGGCCCTCCCTACGCCAACGGCGCACTCCACATGGGCCATGCCCTGAACAAAATCCTCAAGGACATCATTAATAAATACCAACTGCTGCGGGGCCGCAAGGTGCGCTATGTCCCCGGTTGGGACTGTCATGGCTTACCGATCGAACTCAAGGTCCTCCAGGCCATGACTGGCACTGAGCGCCAACAGTCCACCCCGCTGGGGCTGCGGCAACGGGCGAAAGCCTACGCCCTCGAACAAGTCGAGTCACAACGCCAGGGCTTCAAACGCTACGGCATTTGGGGCGACTGGGACCATCCCTACCTGACCCTGACCCCCAACTACGAAGCCGCGCAAATCGATGTCTTTGGCCAAATGGTCCTCAAGGGCTACATCTACCGGGGTCTGCGGCCCGTCCATTGGAGTCCCAGTTCCCGCACCGCCCTGGCCGAAGCCGAACTCGAATATCCCGAAGGCCACACCTCCCCCAGTATCTACGCCGCCTTCCCAATGGTGAGTCTGGAGGAGGCTGCCCAAGCCCTGCAACCCTTCCTGAGCGATCTGGGTGTGGGGATCTGGACCACAACCCCCTGGACCATTCCCGGCAACCTAGCGGTGGCAGTGAACCCAGACCTGACCTATGCCGTGGTTGAGGTGGGGGGCGACAATCCAGCTTTTAAGTACCTGCTGGTTGCTGCCGAACTCGTAGAACGTCTAGCGGCAACCTTTGGGGTGGATCTCACGGTTCAAACGACGATCGCGGGTAAAGATCTCGAACATTGCACCTATCGCCATCCGTTGTTCGATCGCGAAAGTCCTATCCTGCTCGGCGGCGACTACATCACCACGGAATCCGGTACCGGCCTCGTCCACACGGCTCCAGGGCACGGTCAGGAAGACTTTGAGGTGGGCAAGCGCTATGGTCTCGATATTCTCTGTCCCGTTGATGAGGCTGGGAACTTTACCGAAGAAGCCGGTCCCTTTGCCGGGTTGAATGTCCTCAAGGATGCCAATCCGGCTGTCATTGCCGCGCTGGAGCAAGCTGGCGCACTCCTCAAGCAGGAACCCTACGTCCATAAATATCCCTACGATTGGCGCACGAAAAAACCAACGATCTTCCGGGCTACCGAGCAATGGTTCGCCTCGGTGCAGGGTTTCCGGCAGGCGGCACTAGACGCGATCGCCCAGGTACGCTGGATTCCTGCCCAAGGGGAAAACCGGATTACACCAATGGTGGCGGAGCGATCGGACTGGTGTATTTCCCGGCAGCGCAGTTGGGGTGTCCCTATCCCCGTGTTCTACGACGAAGAAACTAACGAGCCGCTGTTGAATCAAGAAACGATCGCCCATGTGCGGGCCATCATTGCGGAACACGGGTCGGATGCGTGGTGGGAATTGCCGGTAGAAGCGTTACTGCCGGAACCCTACCGCAGCAACGGTCGCACCTACCGCAAGGGCACCGATACGATGGATGTCTGGTTTGACTCCGGCTCCTCCTGGGCCGCAGTCGCTAAACAACGGCCAGAGCTAACCTATCCGGTGGACCTGTACCTAGAAGGCTCGGACCAGCACCGGGGGTGGTTCCAGTCGAGTTTGTTGACCAGTGTGGCCGTGAATGGTCATGCGCCCTATAAAACGGTGTTGACCCACGGGTTTGCCCTGGATGACCAGGGGCGCAAAATGAGCAAATCCCTGGGCAATATTATTGATCCGTTGATGATTATTGAAGGCGGGAAAAATCAAAAGCAAGATCCCCCCTATGGTGCCGATGTTCTGCGGTTATGGGTCTCGTCGGTAGACTATTCCGCCGATGTCTTGATTGGGAAAACCATCCTCAAGCAATTGGCCGATGTCTACCGTAAGATTCGCAATACGGCCCGGTTCCTGTTGGGGAATTTGCATGACTTCAATCCGGCGACGGATGCGGTGGCCTATGCCGATTTGCCGGAACTCGATCGCTATATGTTGCATCGTATGACCGAAGTTTTCAGCGATGTCACGGCGGCATTTGATAGTTTCCAATTTTTCCGCTTCTTCCAAACGATCCAGAATTTCTGTGTCATTGATCTGTCCAATTTCTATCTGGATATTGCCAAGGATCGGCTCTATATCAGTGCGGCCAATAGTCCCCGCCGTCGCAGTTGCCAAACGGTCCTAGCGATCGCGGTGGAAAACCTCGCGAAGGCGATCGCGCCGGTCCTCTGTCACATGGCGGAAGATATCTGGCAGGCGTTGCCCTACGAAACGGGCGTGCGATCGGTGTTTGAGTCGGGCTGGACGCATCTCGATCCCACCTGGCAACAACCGGACTTGGCCGCCACCTGGCAACAATTGCGGCAAATTCGCACCGAGGTGAATAAGGTACTGGAGCAGGCCCGTGCGGAAAAGGCGATCGGATCGTCGCTGGAAGCTAAAGTGTTGCTCTATGTCCCCGATGAAGCGCTCCGTAAGCAATTGCAAGCGTTTAACCCCACCGATAGTTTGGCGGGGAATGGGGTCGATGCGTTGCGCTATTTGCTGATTGTTTCCCAGGTGGAACTCGTAGATTCCTTGGCGGCGATCGAGTCTGTCCAATATCACCTGGCTTCCGATGTGGCGGGGATTGGCGTTGTTAAGGCCGATGGGGAGAAGTGCGATCGCTGCTGGAATTATTCCACCCAGGTGGGCCAATCGGCGGCGCATCCCTTGCTGTGTGAACGCTGTGTCCCGGCGTTGGCAGGCGATTTTTAGGCGATCGCTGCCCCAGGGGGTATCATTGGGGCACAATAATCTCTCTTGTGGGATGCCCCTCTGGGTTGTCTTGCTCATTATGTGAAGACTGAGCAGGGCTGACCACAATGACGGATGTCCGGTCGAGATTGGGATACTACCTACCCGCACGCGCGATCGGGATAGTTTTCTAGGTCTTGCTGGTAACCAATTCCTGTGCTGAAGACGCGGGGCATTTTAGCTCTAACCTGTGACGCTATCTAGCAGAGAGCAAGATAGCCGACTGGCACTTTCAGGGCGGGTTACAACGCCCCCAATAAGGCGATTGTGCTCAAGCTTAGGTCAACATAGCGTCGCCAAATGTTTAAGTTTTGTATGAGAAACCCATATTTGTAATGAACAGCAGTAAGGATAGACCCAAGGTAGGTATTCCCCCCTCTTGTCCTTGCATAGATCTTTGCTGAACGCTGCTATGAGTGCTTTTGAAACCTATATCCGAGACTTGCAGGAAATTCGCACAACGGGAGCCGCTGTTAAGGAAACTTCCTACTATGGGGCGTTAGAGAAGTTATTCAATGAGTTGGGCAAGACGCTGAAGCCAAAAGTTCGCTGTGTGATGCAGTTGAAGAACCTGGGCGGGGCCGGAATGCCGGATGGGGGATTGTTTACGGCTAGTCAGTTCCAAAGAAAGGCGGAAGACAGTCCCCCTCAGCCGACGAATCCGGAACGAGGTGTGATTGAAATTAAGGGGACAGGGGATGATGCTTGGGTAATTGCGGAAACTCGGCAGATCTCTAACTATTGGCGGCAGTATTGTCAGGTATTGGTTACAAATTATCGTGATTTTGTCCTCATTGGCCAAGATAGCAATAACGAACCTATTATTTTAGAAACCTATCGTTTAGCGAAAGATGAGGCAGAGTTTTGGCAGGAAGTTAAGAAACCAAAACAGTTTGCCCAGGAACAGGAGGAACAGTTCACTGAATACCTCAGGCGGGTAATGCTCCAGTCTGCCAGTATTGCAACTCCCAAGGATTTGGCTTGGTTCCTGGCTTCCTATGCTAAGGATGCGAAAGCCAGGGTTGAAAAAACCGAGCTACCTACCTTGGTAACCTTACGCAAAGCTTTGGAAGAAGCTTTAGGCATTACTTTCACGGGTGACAAACGCGATCCCAAACGAGGCGAACGGTTTTTCAAGTCTACTCTGATCCAAACATTGTTTTACGGCATCTTTTCAGCTTGGGTCTTATGGCATAAACAGCAAGAAAGAGGCCGTTTCGACTGGCGGGTAGCCGGTTATTATCTGCACGTTCCCATGATTCGAGCCTTATTTGAAAAGGTAGCGATTCCTAGCCATTTAGGCAAACTGGATTTGGTCGAAGTCCTCAACTGGGCAGGTGAAGCACTTAATCGACTCGATCGCGCGACTTTCTTTGCAAATTTTGAGGAAGGTCAAGCCGTCCAATATTTCTACGAGCCATTCCTGGAGGCATTTGATCCGGCCCTACGCAAGGAGTTAGGTGTTTGGTATACGCCACCGGAAATTGTGCAATACATGGTGGCACGGGTAGATACCGTGTTGCGAGAAGAATTGCAGATTGAAGATGGTCTGGCTGATCCCAATGTCTATATTCTTGACCCCTGTTGTGGGACAGGTGCTTTTTTAGTTGAGGTCCTACGCCGCATTGAGGCTAATCTCCAGGACAAGGGATTGGGGGCACTGGTGGGTTCGCACCTTAAAACAGCCGCGATCGAGCGGGTCTTTGGGTTTGAATTACTCACGGCTCCGTTTGTGGTGGCCCATTTGCAGTTAGGGTTAGTGTTACAAAATTTAGGGGTACCCTTAAGCGAGGGTGAAGAACGGGTTGGGGTGTATTTAACCAATGCGCTGACGGGTTGGGAACCACCGCAAGAGGTGGCTAAGGCGAAAGTACAACAGTTGGGGATTAACTATCCTGAACTCCAAGAAGAACGTGATGCAGCAGATCAGGTGAAACGAGGGAAACCCATCTTAGTGGTGTTGGGAAATCCTCCCTATAATGCCTATGCGGGTATCAGTCCCAAGGAAGAGGCAGGCTTAGTTGATGTATACAAGCAAGGACTCATTGAGCAGTGGGGAATTAAGAAGTTTAACCTAGACGATCTCTATGTTCGTTTTTTCCGAATTGCAGAGCATTGCATTGCTGAACAAGCACCACGACGAGGGGTTGTTTGCTATATCTCTAATCAGTCCTGGATAAGTGATCCATCATTTGTGGTTTTGCGGCAACATCTACTGCAATCCTTTGATTACTTTTGGATTGAAAATATGCATGGTAATCGTAGAATTTCTGAGTATGCACCTGATGGTCGCAGTAGTGAGACAGTTTTTGCCATTAAAGTCTTCTCTTCGGGTATTCAGCAAGGTGTTGCGATCTCTTTGTGGATAAAAACTGGTCAATCAACAGAGCAGCCAGTCATAAGATTTCGAGATGATCTGAATGCAGCTAAAGCAGCAGATCGCCGTGAACAGTTATTAGCAACATTAACGGAACAAAACTTTAATCAGAATTATCCAATTGCTACACCAATACCCAGTAATCGTTTTTCTTTTCGGCCCTCACAAGTTGAGACTCACTACTTAGAGTGGGCTAAGGTTACTGAGCTTTGTGCTGTCGCCCCTAGCAATGGATTGATGGAAAAGCGGGGAGGTGCCTTGATTGACATCGATCGCACTGCACTTGAAACCCGAATGCAGGCTTATTTTGATCCAGAGTTAGGCTGGGAAGCCTATAAAACCCTAGGGTATGGCCTTATTAATCCACAAGCGAGTTTTGAACCAAAGCTAGTTAGGCGTAAAGCACTTTTGGCTGAGCAATATGAGCCTCATCGACTTGTGCGCTATGCCTTGCGTCCTTTTGAAGTACGGTGGTGTTATTACACCTCAGTCAGTGGCGTTTGGAATCGATCGCGTCCCTTCCTCTGGAAACAATGTTGGCCAGGGAATTCATTCCTCATGACTCGACCTGCTGGGGTTGCCAGTCCGGAGGGCTGTCCTTTTTTCTTCACGCGCCTACTTGGCGATAATGACTTTTTACGGGGCCATGCCTATTATTTCCCCTTACAACTTATGAATGGCGCACGTTTACGCCCCAAAGAGCAGTTGAGCCTATGGGATATGCTAGGAGAAAAGCCAGAGGTCGATCGCCCCTTTGCTAATCTCTCTCCCCTTGCCCGTCAATATTTAGCGACTTTAGGTTTACCGAATCCCGATGAAGATGCTGAAACTGCAATCTTAGTTTGGCTGCACACCCTGGCAATTGGCTACGCACCTACCTATCTGACGGAGAATGCCGATGGAATTCGCCAAGACTTTCCCCGAATTCCCCTACCTAATCATCGGGAATTATTGCTCCAATCCGCCAACCTTGGTCGTCAAATTGCGGCCCTCCTGGATTCTGAAACATTGGTATCTGGTGTCACAACCGGTAAACTGCGAGCGGACCTAAAATCCCTGGCAGTTGTTGCCCGTGTCGGAGCTAGCCGCAATCTTGATCCGAATACTGACTTTGGCGTAACCGTTGGTTGGGGTCATGCGGGGAAAAATGGGGTAACGATGCCCGGAAAAGGCAAGCTGACCGATCGCCCCTATACGCCGGAGGAGGCCCAATCCCTAGCTGATGCAAGCTTGTTAGGTGCCATAACCCATGATATCTATCTGAACGAAATGGCTTATTGGAAAAACGTGCCCGATCGCGTCTGGAACTATACGATCGGGGGATATCAAGTTATCAAAAAATGGCTGAGCTACCGAGAGCAGGAATTATTAGGGCGATCGCTCCAATTGGAAGAAGTTATTGAAGTCACACAAATAGCACGACGGATTGCAGCCATCTTATTACTAGAGCCTGAATTAGATGCGAATTATCAGCGAGTAAAAGAGTCAACCTATCCGTGGCCTTCGCAGTAAGCGATCGCCCACAACCCGGCACCGCACTGGTCGAAAAGGCAAAGCCTAGCGCAAAGATTATAGAGCGCTACTGCGATCGCGCATAAACCCGGCGCGTTGCCCATACTCAATAACTTCCAGCCAACCTGCATCGACCTTATCCTCATTGTCATCTTGGCGCGATCGCTCAGTTATTATCTTTAGAGTTTAAGGATTTCCCGAAGAGAAAGGCTAGGGTTCCTGTTAACACTAGTTCTAATCGTGAGGTCGCTCTTTCCTTTTCTTCTGAGGTTGGGCTACCCACGCCAAAGGCAATGGAGAGGCTCCCGATAGTGACAACAATGATGACTAAAGCAGCGATCGCGGATGGAGTCATTTCAGCAGCCAGTTTGATCCGTCTTTCCCAGATGGGTGCTTTCTCTAGCCACTGGGTATGCTCAAGCTTACGTCTATCCTGCTCCCGTCGAAACTCACTCTCTACTATTGGTGATTCTTCTGGATTAACTGGATCAAGAGCTTTTTGCCGATCTCCAATATTGATTTGATCATCTGAATCTGGGGGTAAATCGTTAGTCATGTCAGCTTTATGACAGGGATACAGGAAAGGAATTCGTTATATCGTATTCCGTTAAGGTTAGTTTGCCCAAATTCTAAATATTCAGAGCAAAAACAGAGCAGGTTACCGGATGGCATCCTACCCTGCTTTTACTTCTGCTTCTCGACTGATGATACCTAAACCTGCATACAAACAGCATCAAATCACTTCAGGTTTATGCAGATATCGTAGATATCACAGACCCACAATTTGTTTGCTAATTGGCTGATTAGCATTATCAGCAATACCCAAAACTTTACCTTCTTCTTGGGCATCAACAGCAATACTCATGAGAACGATCGCCTTCCTCAACACATCACTCTTAGATCCTCCCACCTTACTAGCCGTTTTTGTTAGAAGATCATTAAGTTTATGCGAGACATCTAGACTGAGACGAATTCGGGTTTCTTCTTCTTGATCAGTCTTCGCCAAGGCAGCATTCAATGCCATATTGATCCCCCTAAAACAACGCCAAGATTCTGTTAAGGACACCTCAACCAAATGCCCGATTGCGAAAGCCAAGCACAGTGCAGCAGCTCGCTGTCAATAAACAAGCCTAATCTTTAGAGGGTCCCTTAACTAACAGTAACAAATCAGCCAGGGAATGTCAAGTAATATTTACTGATATTTTCTTTAAAAAGCACGTAATATTTCAGTAATGTTTCAAGGGAAGGGCCTATTTCCCCAGGGGGTGGGTTGAGGATCGGGGCGATCGCGTGGAGAGTTGGGCCTGGAGGCACCATGCCAAAAAAGCGCCCTAGGTTGAGGACGCTGGGGTTGCTGCGAAGTCTGCTTCAGAGTGGGGAGCACGAGGAGGTATGCCCCCACATTAACTGCTTAGGCAGCATCATTAAAATCGTCGAAATCGTTCATTCCTGCTTCAGTGTGCCAGCGTTGCTCCCCTCGCTCCCATAGCTGGTTATAGCGTTCCTCCACTTGCCCCAATGCTGTCTGCCAGAGGCCGATCGCAGCCTGATAATCCTCCCGAAGACGATCGACCTCTCGTTCCGTTTCCTGGCGCAGTAACGCGGTTTTCTCCTGGACCCAGAGTAGCCGGTCTTGGGCTACCTTCCGCTGCTTGCGAACAATCTCTAGCTCCGTATGATCGGTTAGATCGGGTTCTGGAATCGGACACTGCGCTGGTAGTGCCTTTACGTCCTTTTCGTGGGCATCCCAGCAAGCACGTTCTGCTGCGACCCTCTGCGCTTTTAACTGCTCAATGCCATCTGCCAAAAACTCCCGTTCAAAGGCTAACTGGGCCAGAGGTGGGGCAGGTTCCATTGGATGACGATCAAATAAGTTTGTCATCCAAGCCGTGAGACCGCCATTAACCAACGCTTGCTCCAACCGCCACTGATCCACATCTGCGGGGGATAGACTCGGATGGGGGACCACGCGATCGCGATACATACGCATTAGCTCACAGGCGTAACGGGGCATCTCGAAGGCCTTCGCCTCGGCTAAGGCTGCTGCATGGGTGATAAATACAGGCAACCCAGCCAGTACCAATCGCAAGCCAAGGGGAATCATGGCCAAAACACCCATATTCTGCACAATCCACAGTGCCACTGCATATTCCATCACCGACAGAATTATGGCAAACACCGCATTACGAGGGAACGATCGCTGCAAGGCAGGTCCCTCAACCTCATGGACTAGTTGACGCTGGGCACGGTAAAACTCAATCCAGAGGGGTTTGCGCTGCGGGTTTACCTCCTGAAGTTGGTGCTCCAGCCGATGTATACGACCACGGGCTTGCTGTTTTTTGAAGAGATTAGTATTTGCCTCGACGGCCAGACGATCCACAATAAAGCTGGCGATCGCCCCACCGATGAGTCCTGCTGGTACGGCAAACATGCCCAATGGTGAGGTAATGACACGCATCCCGGCTCCATAGGTAAAGGCTCCCGCGATCGTAATCACGACTTTAATCGCTGCTTGAACGTCTCGACTCAGTAAGCGGTCGGCGGTTGGCTTGAGCTGGTGCAGGATTTCGTAGGCGATCTTGCTCCGGGCATAGGTTTTCACCCGTTGAATCAAGGTTTGCTGGCAAGTATCCCCTAGCCGTTCCCAAAAGAGGGGTTCAATTTCCAGCCAGTTTTCTTCATGATGCCAAGGATTTGCTTCCTTGGGTTCTGGGTATTTTTCGTGCTTGGGTGGACGCATAATTTGTTGTTCTCCTATAAAAAAGTCATGGGGATGGCTTAGCGAACGGTTGAAAACGATTCATTAACACACATTTCGATGGCAGCAAATCCACAAATTTCAACTTGCGGAACGTTATACAAAAGCCGTCGCAATTGGCCTTGCAATTCACCGCCTGGGCCAATAATGGCGATCGCACCTTGATTGTTGCCAATAATGGTGGCGATCGCAGTCAAAAATTGCTCAATCCCAGCTTCATCCAAACGCGGCTGATCACCAACTACTTCGGCATGGTCCAATGTGAGGGTCACAACGACTCGCCGTTCTGGTTCTCGGCTGCGTTCCCGTTCCACATCTAAAGCAATCTGCTCTAGTAAACGGATTAAGGATGTACCATCCTGTTTACCGATTTGGGCCTGGGGAGGCGCTTCTGTACAGGGATTAAATAGGAAGGTGTTCTCAATTCGCTGGGTATTAATAATCTCTGGAATGTCAGCGAAATGAATTTCCGTCAGGCGATCGCCGGTTCGATAATAGCGCAAGCTAGCTCGACAGTGTTTCTCCCGCTCTGGTGCAAATGTATGGGCAGACTGGGAATGATCATCGGCTCGATAATGAGTAAGGGCTGGCCGCCGCATTTCTATACCTAGGAAACTGACCAAACCCACCATTGTTAAACCTACTGATCCAAAGACCCAACGACGAGCTACACGATCGCGCTGTGGATCAGACGAGTTTATCTCCGGAATTTCAAAACCAAGAGGATAACCAGCCTTAGGGGACAGATGGGTATCTTTACTGAACCAGCGATGCAAAGGGAGCATAGCTATCTCCTTAGTAGGTGATGAGGGTAGATCAATCAATATGCGTTAGGTTGGCGATCGGTTTTACCAACAGCGTGGTGGCATTCACGCGGTCGCAGATTTCCACTAATGCATCTGGTTGGATAGAAATAGGATCAAGACAACGGGCAGACCACCAACTACCCTTGAAAGAAACTTGTCCAACACGATCTGGCAAAATAAGACGTGTGACAGTCGCAGTTTCTACATCAGCTATATTCAAACTCTGGTGGAGAGAAGAATTGCGGCGAACAGTAGATTTGTCAAGATTCCTTTGCAACCAAAACATACTATCCTCCATACAAAAAGGAAGCAAATAACAAAAAATAAGTCTGCTCAAAAATGAGTGAATTAGAATCTAGAAGAGCTTTGGTAATATTATGGCACAGTCTTTTAGTGAATGTGTAAGGGAGCAGTTCACTTTTTTGAGAGGGAAAAAGGTTCAAGGCAACCATTCAGGAA
>JBBILC010000122.1:0-15021 GCA_037445115.1 Coleofasciculaceae cyanobacterium bin_20 | reverse complement strand
GTTGCGGTTTGGGGAGGCGGGTTCACAACTGCTGCCGGAAATTCGCACGATCGAGACGGTAGAAACCCTGCAAGCCATCCAAGAAGCCCTGCTCACGGCCAACTCCCTCGACGAAATCCGTCAGTTGTACAACAACTGAAACTGTCTGCTCACTCTCACACCAGCAGCCATGACCGCAAGCCGCTCCGATTACGATAGTCCCTGGAAGGAGATTCTGGAGACCTACTTTACCGATTTCATGGCCTTTTTCTTCCCAGCGGTTTATGCCGATATCGATTGGTCGAAGGGTTACGAATTCCTCGATAACGAACTCCAACAAATCGTCCGTGATGCCGAACTGGGTCGTCGCGTTGCCGATAAACTCGTCAAGGTCTGGCGCAACAGTGGCAACGAAACCTAGGTGCTGGTGCATCTGGAATTGCAAAATATCGGTGAAAGTGACTTTGCTGAGCGGATGTTTGTCTATAATTATCGGCTCCGCGATCGCTATAATCTCCCCGTTGCTAGCCTCGCCGTCCTCGGCGATGAAAAAGCCGATTGGCGTCCTAATACCTTCAGCAGTGAACTCTGGGATTGTCAGATCGACTTCCGATTCCCGATCGTCAAGCTGCTAGACTATGGACAGGACTGGGCGGCGCTGGAGCAATCCACCAATCCCTTCGCGATCGTCGTCATGGCCCATCTCAAGGCCAAGGAGACCCGCAAGGATCTGGGCGATCGTCAGCGGTGGAAACTGATCCTCGCCAAACAACTCTACCAGAAAGGGTTCGCGCGTACCGATGTCATCAATCTCCTGCGGTTTATCGACTGGGTAATCCAACTGCCCCAAGACTTGGAGAAAAGCTTCTGGCAAGAAATTTATAGCTATCAGGAGGAAACCAACATGCCTTACGTCACCAGCCTCGAACGCATGGCTAAGGAAGAGGGCCTCCGCGATGGCTTGCTTGCCGGTATAGCTGTCGCCCTCCAGTTGCGGTTTGGGGAGGCGGGTTCACAACTGCTGCCGGAAATTCGCACGATCGAGCCAGTCGCAACCCTGCAAGCCATCCAGGAAGCTCTACTTACGGCCAACTCTCTCGACGACATCCGGCAGTTGTACAGCAACTAAAACTGAGCCAGTGGCCCGATCGTAATCCCACACCCCATATCGCTGACAGATTGACGCATCCATCGCGGTTGAATCCAGCTCGACTGACATGGGGATTGCCTCCACTACAGACCTTCCCCACTGGGCGATCGCCTCCTCGATCAGCGACGGCCAATCCCGATAAACAATCGCTGCCTGTCCCACGGGCTATGCCCATTTATTCGTATAACGCCATTTGTGCGGCGATCGCTTGACGATGGAGCGTTACTAAATTGGGAGGTGACAAAACTTGCGCATGACCCAAAAAGCGATTTACCCAACGGCTGAATTCGTTAAAGGAGCGATCGGGCAACGGCACGATGTAATCCACATAGCTGACTTGGCCCTGCTGATCCTTGGGGCCGCGCCGGAGTCGTTGCCGGGGATGGCGGCGATCGCCTTCGAGGATAAAAGCCGCAACGGGTGGATAGAAGCGCACCTTGAATTCTGTTAGGGGCAATTCTCCGGCCAGTTCTGCCGCTTGGGCTTCCGGTTCCCCCAGGTAGATGCCCCAACCATTCTGAAGGAGCTTATCAACCGATTGCAAACTAGCCTGTTGGGCACTGGCTCCCCGCCCGGTTGCAGACAACAGCCGACAATGGCTACTGAAGCGGTCCATGCGGTTAATTGCAAAGTAGGCACGGGAGTAGTCCTCGTACATGAGGTACCAGGCAATGTCGTGATACAGCAGTTGCAGGGGCCAAACCTGGACGATGCCTAAGTCAACCTGGTGATAGGGGTCGCGTCGTCGGGAAAGTTCCACGGGTTGCCCCAGGCTAATCGCCTGCTCTAGGGTTGGCAGCGCCTGAAAGAGAACGTCCTGGTGCTTGCCCTGGGCCATCAT
Organism: Coleofasciculaceae cyanobacterium bin_20; assembly: GCA_037445115.1. GTDB lineage: Bacteria > Cyanobacteriota > Cyanobacteriia > B231 > B231 > Trichothermofontia. Next base: position 13,051 of record JBBILC010000122.1, on the reverse strand, counting down.
TTCATCCGGATCGCTATCGGTAATTGTATGGTTGAGGTAACGGCGCACGGGATACAGCAGTTCGCCCTGAAGCTGGAGGTCCAGTCCCCGCAGCCGTTGGGCGATCGCGGTATACATGCGGCGGACTTGGGGATCACCCTGGTGTTTGGCGAGGGAAGCCAGGGCATCAAGGGCAACGGCTAGCTCTTCGCGTTTGAGGGCACCGGTCCCTAGGTAGTAACCCCAGCGATACATGTGGCGATCGAGGATGCCATAGCGCCGTAAGGTTTCTAAATCCTTGCGAATCGTGGGCAGGGCATAGCCTACCAGTTCTACTTCATACCGTTGGGCGGTGGCTAATAAGCCGTGTTGGACAGACTCTAAGGCTTGGTGGTGACCGTCGCGGTGGGGGGCGTCGGGGTCGGGACAGCCAATGCCGGGATAGTGTAGGAAAGTAGCAATGAGCAAGAGCAGGCGTTCAAAGGAGGCGCGATCGCTGTATAGGTGCGGCGTAATCTTCTTAGGCATTTTGTCTAAAATTGTCAAGAAAAAGAAAATATCGATACACTTATAAATAAATCTAAATGATTGCCGGATAGTCAAGACTTGACTGGAATATCAGGATAACAAAGTTGATAGATTCTTTTAAGGGGTTTTTGGCTGAGGGTTGGGCTATAGTGCTTGTAAGCTGCTATAGCAGAAAGCAAAACTCTTGTGTGCTAAGGATTTCCGTGAGGCTTGATCTCGTTTGACCGATTTTCGCTGTTTGATATTGCGTGACTATCCTCATGGAGGAGGTAAGGAATGACCGATCAGATTTATACGGCGATTAGTTTTGCCCCAGTGCAAGGGTTTATTGAGAAGTCGCGCAAGCTGCGGGATTTGTTTGGTGCATCGCTGATTTTGTCGTATTTGAGTAGAAAATTAATCGAGCGTGCTCAAGAACTTAAGTTTGACGTGATTTCTCCTGGATTACTGAGTTTTAAGGAGGGAATGCCTAACCGCATTTTGGTTAAGGGCAATACGACGTTAAACCGGGATGAAGTCAAAAATACATTGATTAATGAATGGGGCAAGATTCTAGATCACTGTCGAATTTGGGTGGAAAGTCATGTAGAGAGAGACGAGTATTATTGGTCTCAGAAAGAAGAAGAAAAAGGAAAATTAAAAGGTGAATGGGAACGTTGGAAAAGCTATGCATGGGAAGTGTTTTGGGGACAAGGCAGCACAGTAAGCGCGGCGATGGAAGATCTGGAAACCCGTAAACTAAAACGGGACTGGATTGCAATGAATTGGGTGGGAGAAAGTTCTAGCCTGAGTGGGACAGATGCTATTGCCTGGGATAGACTGGGTAACGAGTCCGATCGTCCCTGGGAATGGTCGCAGCACAAAGAAGCGGTCGAGCAGTTCTATACAGAATTAGCTCAAGCCTCAGAAGGGGCATCATCAGCCAGTAACGACTTGGGAAAATTTATTGATCCCAGTGAACGCCTTAGTATTCCTGAGTTAGTGAAGCGTCTGGTTACTCGCTATGACGATATCGGCAAACATTTTGGTAGCGAATTTCGCTTTGACAGCCTTGCTGAGATGGTGCGCCTATCTCAAGCAGGACAGTCTGGACATTGGACTGGTTGGTTTATGGGAGATGGGGATAAGGTGGGCGACGCGCTAAAGAATCTGGCTAAGAATCCTGATGATATTCAACCCCTGAAAGATTTCAGTAATGCTATGCGGAAATGGGGGCAAGACTTTAGACAAAACTTTCCAGAAAATTTGGGACGGGTAATCTATGCTGGCGGGGATGACTTTCTAGGGGTAATCTACAGCAAAAAGACTAATCAGCCCATTTCTGAGCAACAAGCGTTACAATGGCTGATGGGCTTGAATGAGCAATGGCAAAAACATGGTCAGGATATTACGCTTAGCGTTGGCTTTGTTTGGGCAGGGCACAGCGTACCTCAACGAGATGTGTTGCAGCATTGTCGGGAAGCAGAAAAACGGGCTAAGAGTTTGGGGCGTGATCGCGTCACTATTCGCGTTCTCTTCAATAGTGGTCAGTATGTGCAGTGGACGTGCCCTTGGGACTATCTCGATATTCTGACCAAGTATCGCGATCGCAACGGTAAAACCTGGGGTGATCCAAAGCTTAACTGGACTCATCTCTATAACGACTGGGCAACCCTCAAAGCTCGTCATGCCATTAGACTTAGAAATTTTTCAGAAGAACCTGACGATCGCATTGCCTTGAAAATATTTGAATTGTATTTCGATGATATGGAACGTTTTGAGCAGCATAGCCAAGAGATTTTTAAGGATGACTACACTCCAAAAGCAGTGATTGAATGGCTAGATGGTTTAGTGAATGTGGGGTGGCAGTTATGTTCCAACACCTGATTACAATTCAACCGCTTGGCTTAATGTACGGCAGTGCTGGGGCTTTCTTATCTCCTGAAAACTTAGTGGGGAGATCGGGAACTAAATTTCCACCCGATGCGGCAACCTTATCGGGTCTATTGTTCAGTGCCAATAAAGAGCAAAAGTTTGCCTCTCATCAAGAACTGACTGAAAATCTTCGTGTAGCAGGCCCCTTCTGGGCATTTGTGGATGCCGAAGAGGATTTTTATATACCGTCACCGCGCCACAAGGTGATTGGTAAAGATGATCATGACGAGTGGACAATTAAAAACTATAAATGGTGCTTGAAATCTGAAAGGGAAGATTCTGATCAAGAAGAAGAGAAGAAAAAAGAAGAGTCTGAGTATCGTTGGTTAAGGATCGATTATTGGGATGCACCAGTAGAGACGATTTATAGCGATCGTGCTGAAGAATACCCCTCTGTGGCTGAAAATCCTTGGAAAATGGCACCATTTTTGCATCCTCAGTTGAAGAAGGATGAACGTCATGTGCTTTCAGAGAAAGGGCTATTCCTCGAAAATGCTGTCCAGATGAAGGAGGACACCTGCCTGGTTTATCTCTCCAATTATTCCCTAGAGGATGGTTGGTATCAGTTTGGTGGAGAGGGACACATGATTGAAGTCAAATCTATTCCACTACCTGATCGCATCGTCGAACGACTGCAAGCACCTATTCAAAAATCCTTTGCGTTGATTGCGCCTGGAGTATGGGGTTCAAATCAGCTTTCCTACCGATATCCTAAACATTCCAAAGAGCAGGTTTTTGCAGAGGATAACAACAAAATTATGATGCTAACAGATAAAGCGGTGCCCTATCGCTATCGCATTGGGTACGGTGATAAACCGGAAAAGCAACAGGAATTTCGTAAACGCGATCCTGGACGATTATCCCGTGGGCGGTATGCTGTGCCGTCTGGCAGTGTCTACGCATTACGAGATTCTTTGAATATCTCATGGTGGAACTTTCCAAAAGACTGGTTTCCAGAGAAGGGGCTATTGCAAAAGTTTGGCTGTGGATTATGTTTGCCTATTCACATTGAAGGAGTTGACAAGTAATGTACAAAAAAGCGTATGGCGTGATTGAGACGTTGGCTCCATTGCATGTGGGAGCGACCGCAGGAGAAGAAAGTGGTAATTTGAATCTGATTTTCCGCGATCAGTTTACTCAAACAGGCATTATTCCTGGTAGTTCAATTCGGGGGCGTTTGCGATCTGAGATGCGTTTAGCCCGCCAGAAATACTTAGAAGAAGAACTTGCTAAGAAAGGTGCAAAAATTACCCCTGACACACAGTTTGAAATCACCGATGCTCAAGGTAAAACAGAGGATGTAACAAAGCTAGAGTGGTTGACCCATAAAGCCAAAGAACTGAGCATTTCAACTCCATCTGATAAAGATGAAAATCTCTGGTATGGACATGAAGCTAAAGCTGGGGAATCGAATAGCACAACAGAGTCATTAGTGAAGTTTGAGTATGCCTCAATTCTTTGGCTACCTGTTTTCTGTCCGAGTCAGCCGATTGTTTGGGTAACCTGTCCCCGTTGGCTAAAACGCTATAAAAGGCTGGCTGGGGATGCAGTCAAGGCTGATTGGTCTGACATCAAGGTTTACTCAGGATCGCAGAATCTCGACAAACTAAAGTTATTCTTCAACTTTGGCTTTCTGACGATTGACCACCCCAAGAAAAATCTCACTGAATGGTTTCCCGATCAAAAAGAACGACCTGCTGTGGTGGTTGGAGATGATGAGATTGCCATGATTCATGACATGGCACTTTATCGTCAAACACGGATTGCAATGGAGAAAGATCAAAAAGTAGTTGAGAACTTCTTTGGTGTGGAGGCATTACCAGAAGAGACAATTTTAATCTTTCCAATTGCCCATCGAGCCGACGAAAAGGGTCAAACATGGAAACCCTTTAGCAAAACAGATGTCTACTTGGGTGGGCTGGAATCAATCGGATTTGGACACTGTGAACTGACATTGAAGGAGATTTGAACAATGGCATGGGAACCATACAACCTCGATCAAATTGCACATGATCTAGTTTTTGATCGAAAAGATAACCGAGATTTATTTGGCCAAGTCTATAAGATGCGAACAACTGTCGCCTATGGACTGGAACGCTTCTGGGGTGAAAAGTTGCGATTGAGTGGTGAAGAAGCAGAATACTGGAAAGCCACTTGGGACAAACTGGTAGAGATGATGGGAATAGCAGGTATCACCATTCCCAATCACGATAATCCCGATCAACAGATTCGGGAGTTGTGGCTGGATTCTAAAGACCCAATTATCGCTAAACAGAAGCGAGATGAACGCAAGATGGCATTGGCTGTGTTGACCCAGCTTTGCGATTGCATGATTTGGTGGACACAGCGATATAAGAAAGCTTGAACACATTGCACTGTGGAGGAAATGACCATGCCAGAGAAACCGAAGCCGAAACTAAAACCCAAGCAAGGATCAGCCAATCAATCATCTCCAAAGCCATCTCCTCAACCTGCCAGTGCTAATGTAGCTTCTGCTGTGACTTCCTATGCCCAGGATGTTCCCTTGATGTTTCAGGCACAGACAAAAGAGCCAGACCGAGGCAATATTCAGTACGTTGGAGAACGGGAAGACGGCAATCAACCAAAGTATGAGACGTGGGTTAGGCAGTGGATAGATGGATGTCCACCCCAACCACAAGCTTTACCTCCGCAGAATCTTGCTTTACAGCGAAAGTCTGCTAAACCAAGCGTTCAATTCCCAAGTTTTGGAGCCAACGTTAAAACTTGGGAGTACCAGATTCGCTGGCGTATGGTCACCAACGGTGGACAAGATGGTGACTTAATCCGTCCTGTGATTGGTGCTAAAGGAATTCCCTTTTTTCCTGGTTCCAGTATGAAAGGGGCATTTCGCAATGCCTGTCCTGAAGACAAACGTCTGCGGTATTGTGGCGGTGAAGTAGAAGATGTAGACGGCAATAAGTGCACCAAGCCAGGAATTTTGCGCTTTCATGGGGGCTATCCTGTTGATATGGCGTGGGCAGAAGCCCATCGGCTAGTGGATATTGCCCACGGGCAGCAACCTTACCAGGTGATGAGAAGCACAAAAGATCGAGGTGAAAATGCCAATATCCAGATTTCTCTGTATCGCCCTAAATTCAAATTTGGCATTTCTTGTTCTGAAATTCCTCTCAATTCCAAAGAATGGGATGAAATCAAGCAAATCTGGGAAAAGGCTCTAGGTTATGGCATTGGTTCACGAGTCAGTGCAGGCTATGGCTATGTAGAAGAGGTGAAACCGAACAGCGATCGCATATTGACAACAGTTTGTTTAAATGGACAAGGAGTCTCATCTCAATTACTGTTGAGAAAAAACAAAGAAGATAGATATAAAACTCCTGAGTTTCGTCCAAATATGTTTAAAGCTGCTCTCCGGGGTCACACACTTCGTATTCTCGGCGGACTGGTTGGTGAGGTGGTAGCAAAATCCTTGACTCAAAATATCTGGGGGGGAATTCCAGAAAAAGGTGGAACTGGTGATGCTGTCGTTGGGTATGTTGGTATCGACTTTGCTCAAGGAGAACTGAAACTGGGAGAGCATAGCTATAACCAAATCACTAAGAGTGGCAGACAAATTGAGGTGAAAATGCCAACTTACAAGTTAAGTGACGGCAAGCTTAACTTAATTCGTGTTCGTGAAGTAAAGCCAGAACTAGAAGTATTTTTGATTGGCTTGATAAAATTTTCTGTTTTGTTTGGGGGATTTGGCAAATCTTGGAGGCGGATTTATCACAAACTGTTCTATCCTACCTACTTTAGCAAAAATGATAAGCCAATGATTGGCTGCCATTGGGAGCTAACAGATGCATCACAAGATTTCTTAGTGAGTTCTACTTCAGATCTAAGTGGCATCACCAGATTTATTGAGGAGATTAGACAGCAAGCAATTGCCTGGATTCAGTCTGAGATGGGCAACTACCAACCTGGATGTGCCCAAGAGTGGCGTGAAGCTTTTCATCCTACTAAAGTTCAGGTGTGGGGCAGGGCAACTGCGAAGAAAAGTCATGCTGTCCCGTGGTTTCATGGCAATTACCAGGATCAAAAGAAAATCTGTAAATCCGTGTTGACTGGCTCAATGGGCAAAATTGGCCGTATTTGGCATCGGATGTATCCGGTTGAAAATAGATTTATTGAGTTGCTGACCATTTTCCCAGATGAGTCTAACCAAACTAGAGACTTTCTTTCTTTTTTAGATAGCGATAGCAGTGGGTTTAGTAAACTTTGGGGAGGTGAACAACCATGAATATCTGGATTTTAACGATCGGCAGCAGTGATGTTCAGCTTAAGCCTAAAAACAACTGGAAAAATCTAAATACATCTGGTCGAAGTCAGTTGAAACCTGATCGGGGTTTTAGTCCTTCTAAATTGCCAGATAACGATCGCTTACGGGTTCCTGCTAGAGTCATGGGCGTTATCTATAGTCAACCCGAGGCAAGCCTAGATGACTTGGATTTCCCCCTGATTGACAACTTCATCAATAAGCTGCAAGCCCAACAAGTTGTGATTGATAAAGTCATTTTAGTCTTGAGCGACCAATCTATTTTTCCTGAGACAAAACGAAGTCAAAAACATCCCTACTGGCAAGATACCTGCACATTACAACCAATCCTAGAAAAATATCTGACTGAACAGTGGAAAGATGTTTCTCCTGATTTAGAAATTAAACCTTTACTCCTAAAAGCTGCATCAGAAGAGGAAGGTCTTGATAACTGGGATGCTGTGCTTACGCTTGTACAACAAAAATTTGCCTCTCCTGATTTAGATCTTCCAGAGGATGCAACTATTTATGTCAGTCATCAGGCAGGCACTCCGGCTATTTCCTCTGCTGTGCAGTTTTGCAGTTTAGCAAAATTTGGCGATCGCGTCAAATTCCTTGTTAGCAATGAATACAATCCTGCATTCCCGGAAAAGCCACTTGAAGGTTCGAGCTATCTGCGCGGTATTCGCATCCAGGAAGCAAAAGCCTTGCTGGGGGAACATAGCTATAACTATGCGGGTGTAGAAGCATTAATTGGCAATTATCTCAAGGAGAATGAAGACATCAACACGCTGCTCAATGCCGCAAAAAACTGGAACCTTGCCAAGTTTGATAACTTTCTTGAATGCTTAAAATTTCATCCCAAGTTTGCATCTGAAGTGGCAGAGAGAACAAGAGAAGAAAACTGGTGGTGGATAGCTTATGAGGAAGTTTATCTTGCACTCGTTCGTAAAGAGCAAGGCAATATTGTTGAAGCATTTTTCCACTCATTTCGAGCGTTTGAAGGAATTTTTGCGTCATGGGGACAGAGCCGATTTAATCAGCATATTGAAGTATTGAACGATATTCCTTATTTGAATCCTTCTATTTTAATAGATACCGAGAACTCTTTCTCTAATGTGTTGGGTAAGAAGGCTAAGAAGGCCATCTCAGATATCAAGTCTAAGTTAGAGGCGTTAAGCCAGAAACTTCAAGGCGAAGATGTGAAAATTGCGAAGAATGAACGAGTTGAGATGAATCTTCGCACACTCTGCAATCTGTTTAAGGCCATTCGCTATGCTGACTATGATCAGAATTGTCCGGCTCTGAAGATTTTCTGGGACAATGACGAAGATAATAATGTTTCTGAAAAGAGAAATTTTATCGTTCATCAGGTTCAGGGGATGACAGAATCTGACCTGTGGAGCTTTTGGGGTGTTTCATCTCTAGAAGATTGGAAGAGTCGATTATTAGAGTTCTTGAATTTCATTGTGAAAGAAGACTTTCCTGAAGGATTTTCAAGCCTGGAGGAAGCTAGTTTGATGGCGATCGTGCATCAGGAATTGGAAAGGGAGATCGCAGCCCTCTAACCCCAAGAGCGATCGCACCTATTGCCCACCGCTACCTCCTTTACAATGAACGTATCCCCACCACTCCCAAACGACCATGATTGCTTCTCCCCAACCCACCCTCTCTGTGGCCGACTATCTCCAACTCGAAGCTGAAAGTCCCACCAAACACGAATACATCAATGGCGAAGCCTATGCAATGGCCGGGGCCAGTGATATCCATGTAACGATCGCGGGTAATCTCTTTGCTCTGCTGCGCAACCATGTCCGGGGGAGCGGCTGTCGCGTCTATATTACCGACATGAAAGCTCGCCTTGAAGCCTGCAATTGTTTTTATTATCCCGATATCATGGTCACTTGCGATCCCCAGGATCAAGATACGCCGACTTATAAGCGGTTTCCCAAGTTGATTGTGGAAGTTTTATCTGACTCGACGGAAGCCTTCGATCGCGGCGATAAGTTTGCGGATTATCAGACCTTAGCCAGCTTGGAAGAATATGTGCTGATTAATACCCGTCATCAACGGATTGAGTGCTTTCGGCGTAATCCTGAAGGGTTGTGGGTGTTGCAATCTTATTTGCCGGAAAGCGATCATTTTGAATTGCAGAGTGTGGGATTTTCGGGAACCTTAGCGGCAGTTTATGAAGATGCTGTCATCGAACCCTCCCATCCCCACAAAGACTCCTTTGAAGTTCCCTAATTCTTGATAAAAGTCTGTCTGCTGTCCTTCCCCTAACCCGATCGCGATGCCTAGTATCCTCCTCTCGTTTGTGGGTAAACAAGACCCATTCTCGGACAAAAACCATACGGAAGGGTCGATCGTCTCCTTGGTTAAGCATTTACTCCAGCAGCAACAGGTGATTAAGCGGGTCATTCTGCTGTATACGGAAGAAACGGCCCCAGGCGCGATCGATACCCAAACTTGGCTGAGTACGGAACTGGCGCTTGACCCGGATCGCATTCGGTTGGTACCCGTGGATCGGCGGTTATCGGAAGACCCGGTGAATTTATTGCTGGCAGCGCAGGCAGCCCGATCGGCTTTGTTAAAAGAGGCACAGGCAGACTTGGCACCGGGGGATTATTTGGAATTGAATGCGTCGTCGGGGACGCCAGTGATGAAGTCGGCCTGGAGTTTGCTGCAAGCGGCGGGTTATGCCCCCCAGAGTCGAGTGTGGCAGGTGCGTGATCCCCAACAGATGCGATCGCATCAGGCGCGTGTCGTGCCAATGGATGTGACGCCTTTACGGGATGAGTTTGACTATAAAGTGATTCAGCAGCAAATTCGAGATTATAACTATCAAGGGGCGTTGGTGAGCCTTAAGGAAAGTCATCTGCAAACGCCGATCGCCCTTGCACTTCTGGAATATGGCTACTATCGCCAGGTACGGGATTTCGATCGCGCGTTTAGTGCTTTGCTGCCGGTTAAGGATGCGGTTGATCCGGTGTGGTTACAGGAGATTGCGACGTTGCGGCGGAAGGAGATGACGGCGGTTTTGCGGGATGCCTATTATCAAGCGTTGGTACTGGTATCGGGTTTACATGAAAATCTGATTCGCTTTTTGGTGACCGATCGCAAGGGTTTGGCGATCTCAACGAAGTATGGCGATCGGGCGGAAGCGTGGGCGATCATTCGGCAGTTTGATCAGGGGCGGCTCTATCAATACTTGCAAGGGTATCGATTACCAAGTGGGATGGCGTTGCGGGTGTCGCCGGAGGATGCGATCGGGCGGTTTACGTTGATGGCGATTCTGGCGTATTTTCCGGATTTACAGGAGGAGGTGGCGGCGATTAAGGAAATCAATGAGTATTGCGATCGCCGGAATGAGGCGGTGCATCAGTTGGCGGGGGTGTCGGCGATCGTGGAGCCGGAGCGGTTATTGGCGAATCTGCGGCGGGTGATGCGGTTTGTGGTGCGTTTGGGGGAGGAGAATCCGTTCGATCGCTTGAATGACCAAATTTGTGCGTTGCTCGATCGGGCGGTGGCGGTTGTTTAGGGGTAACGACTCAGGCTACAAAGCCCCCCTCATCCCCTAGTCCCTTCTCCCAAAAGGGGAGAAGGGGAACTGAGCTAGGTCAAATCAGGCTACAAAGCCCCCTCATCCCCTAGCCCCTTCTCCCAAAAGGGGAGAAGGGGAACTGATCTCGGTCAAAGTTTCTTTCCCCCTGAGCGGTATGCGTCTTCTTACGTCTCTCCCAGGAGAAGGGGAACCGAGCTAGGTCAAAGTCCCTCTCCCCATTTGGGAGAGGGATTTAGGGTGAGGGCAGGCTAAGTCATTACGTTTAGAGAATTTTTCGGGAGCCAGTCATGAATACTTCTGATCTTGATCGGTCGCCAACTCAGATGACGATTGCGCTCAGTATAGCCCCGCAGGGCGATGGGTCGGTTGGTTGTGAACGGCAGATTACGCTGAATGGGCAGCCAGCGGTAACGCAAGTGTTCTATGGCCAAACGGCTAATCATGCGATCGCGATCGCGCTGGAGGCGTTGGCGGAACAGTATCGTAAGGCGGCGGATGCGGCTGAATCGGGGGATTGGGAGGCGGTGGTGCGATCGCCGGCGGGTGAGGTCATGCCACAGCGGTTTCATGTGATTTTGCATTATGAGCGGGTGGCGGAGGATGTCTCTCGGTTTGAGGCGATGCACAATACGATTATGGGCAATACGGTGGTGGAAAATGCCACGATCGCGGTGATTCCGGTGGCAATGAGTTTGCCGATTGAACCGATCGTTCGTCCCTGGTTTTAGGAAGTTGGGCGGACAGGGATATTCCGAGACCTGATCAGGTTGTGCATCTAGTCATTGTGGGATGGCCGTCGCGGCTGTCCCGATCGCTGGCGGTTGCCATCAGGGTGCTGAATACGGTGGGATGGCCATCTCGGCTGTCCCGATTGACACGCGTTTTTCAGCAGGAGGTTGTTGTTATGTATTTGTCTAAGAAATCGGCGCGGGTGCGCAATCTGTCGGTGGCGGTGGTGAATGGGGCGCTGACGTGGATTATTTTGATTATTGCGCCGTTGGGGTTGATGGCGGTGATCGTGAATACGCTGTTGGTGGTGATTGCTAGCTATGTGTCGGCGACGGTGGCGGATAAGGTGGTGCGCTATTTGCAACCGGCGGACCAGCGGGCTGAGTTGCTGGGCCGATCGCGATCGGATTTGGTGCAGTCGCGGGATGAGTCTGATCTGGAGCGGGGGGAGCGGTTCTAGGGAATGTTGACGCTGTATCTGTCGCAGCAGGGCTGTTATGTGTCGCTGCATCAGGAGACGTTGCTGGTGAAGCGGGGGGAGGCTGTTTTGCAGTCGGTGCAGTTGCCGCTGGTGGAGCAAATCCTGGTGTTTGGGAAGTCGCAGTTGACGACGCAGGTGATCCGGGCTTGTCTCTGGCGGGAGATTCCGATCGCCTATCTATCCCGCATGGGCTATTGCTACGGGCGGGTGTTGGCGATCGCGCGGGGCTATCGGCAGTTGGCGCGGTATCAGCAGGAATTGTCGCGGGTGGAGCGGTTGCTGGTGGCGCAGCGGGTGGTGCAGGCGAAGTTGAAGAATAGTCGGGTGGTGTTGTTACGGCAGCAACGGCGGGTGGATTCATCGATGCTGGCAATGGCGATTGAACAGTTGGATCATTTGGCGGGGGAGGTGATGCGGGCGGAGTCGGTGGAGCGGATTATGGGGTTGGAGGGGGCGGGGGCGGCGAGTTATTTCGCGGCGTTTGGGGTGTGTTTGTCGCATCCTGATTTTGTGTTTGTGGCACGATCGCGGCGTCCGCCGGGGAATGCGGTGAATGCGATGCTGAGTTTTGGGTATCAGGTGCTTTGGAATCATTTGCTGTCGTTGATTGAGTTGCAGGGGTTGGACCCGTATTATGGCTGTTTGCATGAGGGGAGTGAGCGTCATGCGGCGCTGGCGTCGGATTTGTTGGAGGAGTTTCGGGCACCGTTGATTGATTCGTTGGTGTTGTGGCTGGTGAATAGTCGGGTGATGGATGCGGCGGCGGATTTTGAGTTTCGGGATGGGGGGTGTTTTTTGGGAGAAATAGGGCGGAAGAAGTTTTTGCGGGCGTTTTTGCAGCGGATGGAGGAGGGGGTGCAGGTGCGATCGCGTAGCGTCTCCACTGGAGAATCGGGCGAGCGGCAACCGCGTTGGGATTTGTTGAATCAGCAGGTGAAGGGGTATAAGCAGTTTGTTTATAATCCGGCGTTGTTGTATGAACCATATTTGATTCGTTAGGTTAGCAGGATGGGTTATGGGTGGGTGGGGCGATGTTGTTGTATGTGGTTGCGTATGATATTCCGTGTAATAAGCGTCGTCAGCGGGTGGCGGATTTGTTGGAGGGTTATGGGCGACGGGTGCAGTATAGTGTGTTTGAGTGTTTGTTGTCGGTGGCGAAGTATGAGGAGTTGCAGGCACGGTTAAAAAAACGGGTGGATTTGAATGAGGATTCGATTCGGTTTTATCCGTTGTCGGGGCATACGTTGGGGCAGGTGGTAGTTTGGGGTGGGGTGCCGCTGACGCAACCGCCGAGTTCGATTATTGTTTGAGGGATTGGGTGCGAGGGGGTGGCGAAATGGCTAAGATGACGGTTTTGCGTTGAGGCGATCGATGCTTTGTTGGATAAGGGTTTGGGAGGTTTTGGTGGATGCTGAGGACGGATTTTGAGCGTTTTTTTCTGACCCCTTCGCAAATGGGGCTTGAAACCCAGGCGGGATATGGGGTTAAATAGGGGGAGTCCCCACTCGCTGGGGAAACTAATTGAATGGAAACCTGCCGAAATGGTTGGCAGTAGGGCGTTGAGCTGGTGTCCCCACTC